>JABDHF010000003.1 GCA_013285595.1 Bacteroidota bacterium | reverse complement strand
ATGGAACACGGCATTCTCTTTTGTAGAGTCGTCTAAAAACCGGCCGGGTGTCCAGGCATAGGTATAATGGGTATACCAGGCAGGCGTCACACCCGCAAAAACATGTATAGTATCAAACTCACACACCGATCGGTTATTGCCAGGGAACACAACCGGATTCGGCTGTACGTCTATGTAAAAAGAATCCTGTATATCCGGGCATCCGGGATAGCTCACCGTTAAGTGATATTCGGCAGATGTATCTGGGGTAATTTGTGGATTAGGAACATTTGACACGGGTATGCCCGCAGTTGGTGTCCATTGGTAAGTGGCAATATGGTTATCGGTCGCCAGCAGATAGGTTGAAGATGGCACCCACGACTGCCCCTTACAGATAGCCGTGTCTTTAGCAAAGAAGGTAAGCGTATCCCATACTATAAGAACAGAAATGGTATCAAACCTTACGCAACCCGAGTCATCAACTCTCAGCCAATACGTTGTATTGCCTATGGTATTGTCAATGATCGAAGAATCAGAGCTGAATGGCGCCAGCCCTATGGTTCCCCATGCATAGCTATAACCACTGTCGTAGTGCGGCACCATAGTATCTGGCACACCCTGGCAGCTGGTATAGTTGCCCAAACCTATTATAGGTATCGGGTGCACCTGCACATGCACCGTATCTCTGCCCACACAAACGCTGCTATCTGTGTAAGACACTCCGCCCGCAGTGACCCGGGTATAATAGTATACGCTATCTACAGATACCCCGTAGGCCCCGGGCGTTGCCACTCGTATCGATGTGGTGGTTGCGCCCGTGCTCCAGGCAAAAATAGTGGTAGGTGCGTGCGGCACAACATCGGTTAACGTTATAGTATCCCCTAAGCATATCCGGATAGGGCTCGCGCCAATGTTGATAGGAATAGGCGCCTTATATACATTAATAGTATCCCGGGCAACACAGCCATATGGCTTGCCCACCTCCAGCCTTACTGTAGATCCTAACACTCCTGCAGGCGGGCCTATCTTAACTATTGAGTCCCTGCCTAACGTATCAAAAGTCGCCATGTTGATCCAGTAGTAAGAATTACCTATAGACGCCGGCGATGGGATCAAAATGATCGAGTCTGTGCAAATAGTCGTATCAGGGCCAAGGCTGAATGGCCGTGCATCAGGGTTGAAATTATACAACGAATCCCTTTCATTGTTCGACAATTGCCTGTAATAAATAGCTATGTCATCAATTTTTCCTTTAAATCCTTCCTGTAGATCGCCCGGCACAAGTAATGTGGAATTATAATCTCCACCTACCGAAAAATGCCCGCCGCTGGCCATAGGTATATACGGTGTCAGGAAGAACCCTATAGAAATATTATCAATGTATAAATTGTAGCTATTACCGTTTTTCTTCAGTATAGCATTGTGCCAGCGGTGCAGGCTTACCGGTGTCGGTAAAAATACAGTTGTGGTGCCGCCAAATACAGCGCCTACCGATGTACCGGCCCCGGTGCTGGTACCATCGCTGATCGTCAGCCCGAATCCATCTACACCAGGCGTACCATTGTACAGGAGAATGGAGTTCTGCGCAGTATCAAATTCAAACCAAACGGAGTACGTATAGTCCAGGTTGGGCGCTGTGATAGTAAAAAAGGTAGGCGTATAAAGTACATTGCTCACACCATTAAACATATAGGCAGACTCCGCGATCCCGAATCTGTCTGTAGTAGTTTGCGCCGATTCAATATGAGTGCCGCTGTTCAGCAGCGGGTTAGGCCCGGTGCCCAGCAATACGCTTTTATCTGTAGTATCGCCGCAAAATGGATACCATGCTTCCAGCGGGAATCCCAGCCCTCCGCTCCCTCCTACAATAGTAGGTATCTGGCTGAATATAGACGGTATCACCTGCACATTTGTAGTATATACACAGCCGGCCGGCGTAGTATAGGCAATAGTGGCTATGCCGGGCGCTTTGCCGGTATCTACTCCGTTAGCAGGGTTTATGGTTACCACAGCGCTATTACTGCTGGTCCATACCCCCCCGGGCGTAGCGTCGCTTAATATCGATGTAAAGTCTACCCACATGTTGGTAATACCGCTTATAGGCCCTCCTTCTACGGTCACATTAACGGTAATGGGTGCGGCTGCAGCCGTATAAGTACCGCATGTATTTATGGCCGTTAGCGTATAAGTGCCGGTAGAGTTGGTAGCCGCCGTAAACGATGGGTTTTGGTTTGTCGACGTAAAGGTACCCGGTCCCGTCCACGACCAGTCTGTAGCGCCTGTAGCGCTGCTGTTAAGTGTCAAGGCCGTACCTGCGCACGATGTAGCCGTTGGCCCCGTAGCGCTAACAGCTGTAGGCGGCGGGCAATAAGAGACCTCTATCCATGGCGCATGGCCGGGGTCATTCTTTGCCGCAGTAGTGCCTGCTTCCCCCGTTATAGTGTACACAGAGTTTGTACCCCCTAAAGTAGCATAAACCAGCACAATTTTACTGGCGGGTGTTAAGCTGGTTACCGGTGGAATGGCCGGCGCAAAATTCACTGTAGAAGTCGGAGTGGACGGGAATATACCTTCCCCTACCATTCCTCCATAAGAATCAAAAAACATAGGAGGGTTAGCTGGATCTGTCAGCCTAATTTGTAATGATCCGGGTGAGGTAAGCGAAGAAATGTCTGTATATATTATGTTGGTCTGCTCCCCCACGTCACTGGTATTAGGTATATAACCAGGAATGTCTATCCCGGCCGATACCGAAATGATTGTGGATCCTACAGGTATGGAGCTAACATCAAAAACTGCATAGCCGTTTTCAGTACCCGAATTCCCGACTGTCATGTTACCATAAGTAATGGCGGTGCCATCAGTTGAGCCCGTGGTCCGGCTTGGGACAGAGCCGGCAGTGGTAGCCCACAAAAGAGTAGTAACCTGCGCATACGACGCAACACTGAAGCAACAAAGAAGGAATAAACAATAAAATTTCTTCATAAACCGAATATAAAAACGCTAAACAATCAAATACAAAAATAGCCACTAGTACCTTGAATTCCAAGATAGTAACAACTTGCCGAAAAAAGCTATACAAATATAATAAAGTTACTCAAAAGGCTACGTTTTATTTGAGCTTTCCTCACTACTCTTAGACGTATCATTCTGATCTAAACGTTGGTGAATATTATAAATTTATTAAAATAATGCGTAGGGCAAGATATTTTAAATGGTATAAAAATCATTTTTAAAATTTATTGCATGCACCTATTAACGATTCGCCGCTTGCTCATTTGCACCTATATAAGATTTCGCTCCCATTCCCTTACCCTAATTTTATATCGGGTACACGAACTAATAATATCTTATAGCCAGGCAAAAAAATATTATCCCCTACAATACACAAATACCTGCTTCAGGTATTGCAGGTGTCATATGCCATTTAAATGCTTCAAACAGGCAATACCAAAGGGGTAGGCTTTTGTGTAGCTGTATCATACCATTTCGATATCAAAAGACCGCCCGAAGAAATTGCTGGAGCCAGGGCGAAGTGAAAAACATACCCACCCGCTCCCCCAAAAAGATACCGAAACCAGCACCAGGCAAGCCTTTCATTTTCACAGCATTCTCAAATCCGTATAACAATGAACCGCTATCAAAAACGAAGATCAGGGTACCACAGCTCAAAAACAGGAGATGCAGTATTCCCCTGTGCGTCAGCAAAGGAGCAAAAAAACATACCCACCCGCTCCCCCAAAAACGCATCGAAACCCGCATCAGGCAAGCCTTCCATTTTCACAGCATTCTCAATATCCATATAACAATGAACCAATATCGAAAATGGGATCAGGTTCCCGCCGCAGTTGGTGTTTTCACCACCTGCCCTCGCGCAGGCCACATAACAAGATCAAAGAAATGTTCATAGATGTCGCGAAAAAAACATGGCATACTCCTCCCCGAAAAGACCAACCAAACCCGCCACAGCAAAGAGTTATAAAATAATTATTAATATGTAAGAAACAACACAAAAGCCAAACTACAGGATTCAATATATAAGTAGAAATTATAATTCAAATGCCAAAAATATGCTTACTTGCTTTTTGAAATACCCTCATATATCTGGGCAGAGTCCGCCCTGCCAAGCGCCTTATAAGCTATCGAAAGAAAATAATACGGTCTGCCGTTACTAGGGTCGGCATTAATTGCCTGCCGCGAATAATATATGCCCGAATCATATTTATTAAGATTCAAATAGCACGCCGCAAGGTTTATATATGGGTTAACCGCATACGGGTTTAGCTCTATGGCATTCTTGCACAGATCTATCGCCTCCCTAAACTTTCGTTCGTTAATATATATAGCAGCCAGGTTATTGATAGCGTTATTTTGCCTGTGCGTAAGTTCTATCGATCTTTTTTCATGATACTCCGCCGAGTCATATTGCAAAAGATTAAAGAACTCATACCCCAGGTTACACTCCGCCTCACTGTAGTCAGGGTAAATAGCCAGAGATTTTTTATAATAGGCTATCGCCGTATCTCTCATCTTTCGCTGCCTGGTAGCGTCTTTTTCGTCATTTATCATAGCCCCCATTTCAGTTGCCATACCATAATATAGCCTGCTGTTATCCGGTGCCTTTTTAATGTCAGCTGAGTATAAAGTGAAATTGCTCTTCCAGTCACCATTTCGGTCTATTATTATAACCGAAAATACAATCCCGATAGAAACCATCAGGGCAAGGATCTTCTTATTCTTTAATTGTATAATACTTATATCTTCACTGCCTCCCATAAACTTTGCTATAAGCAAGGCCACTACCAAACAAAACCCCACCGACGGAAAAAACATCAGCCGCTCGCCCATTATAGTACCTATCAGGAAAAAGATATTACTAAACAGTGATATAGTGACCAGGTAAAACAGGATAGAAAAGGCAACAATATCTTTAGGCTTCCTGAATAAGCGAACGGTGCCAAAAACAAATATGAAAATATAAAAGGCAAGCGACAGCAATACTATCGGGTTGCTAAAATGAGTCATCTGGATGGTATTCAGCGAATAGTCAGATATAAGCGGATAAGGTATCAATAAGCTTTTTACATAATACCCCAAAACCAATATAGCGGTCGCCAGCCGCGACTCAATAGAAACGCCTTTAATGGCCAGCGCATTATCTATCCCTTTTATAGTAGCCACCTCATTGGCATGGTAAAACTCTAAAACAGAGCTTCTTATATACAGGAATATGATTGCCGCCACAACAGAAATTACGGTTATATATATGCTCCGTTTTTTATTATCATTCTGGTAAAAGAAAAAGATCATCGGGATAATAGCCAGGAAGGTAATAACGGTCTCTTTGGATAGCAATGCCAGGAAAAAGCAAAAGGCGCCAATGAGCAGCTGCAGTATGTTTCCTTTCGCCTGGTACTTATAAAATATATTAAGGCTCAAAAAAGAAAAGAAGAAGCACAGCAGTTCGTCCCGGCTCTTGATATTAGCAACAACCTCGGTATGAATGGGGTGCAGCGCAAACAGTAAAGCCCCTATAGCCGCAATTCCAGCCTTTTTTCGTTCAAAAAGGTTATAAAGAAACAGGAAGAGCAAGACAACACAACCTGCGTAAAGAAGGATATTGATCAAATGGCTGGGTGCCGGGTTTCCGGCCCACAGTTGGTATTCCACCGCAAACATCACCAGCGACAAAGGCCTGTAAAGGTCATTCGATGTAATAAAGTACCCTCTGCGGTACGGGGTAGACAGTATTTCAGGTATAGCGCTTACACCCTTCGATACTATCGCATTCCCTTTTATTACCGTAAAGTCATCAAGCACATAGCCATTTCTCAGCGTATTGGCATACACCAGCAGCGAAATGACCGCCAGGAATAACGCATACTTCAAATGAATAGGAAACCTTTCAGCATTTGCCGTCTTTGCCGGCGCAGCCGCCCTGGCTTTCGGAATGTCTTTAGGTACCGCCTTTTTGATAGGTTGTTGTATATCCTTTTTATTGCGTTTGTCTGCCATTATTGTATTTTATAGACGCAAAAGATCTCAATGCTTTTCCACAAACAATATACATATTATTTACATGATCGCCACGCCCACTAATAAGAAAATGGCGAAGCCGCCGTCTGCTTAAACTCGGCCCAAACCTCGGCTACCACATCCCCCGCCGGTTTTATCTCTTTAATAATGCTGCTCACCTGCCCTATCTCCAGCTCACCCTCTTCCAGGTCGCCTTCAAACATGCCTTTCTTTGCCCGCGCCCTGCCCAGCAGTTCTTCCAGCTCAGGTACGGTAGCGCAGCTATTCTCGGCATCATGCACATGCTGGTAAAACTGGTTCTTAATAAGCCTCACCGGCGTCAGCTTCTTCAAGGTCACCACCGTATCACCCTCATTAGCCGCCACCACAGCCTCTTTAAAAGCCATGTGGCTCGATGCTTCATTGGTACATACAAACCGGCTGCCCATCTGCACACCCTCTGCGCCCATAGCCATCATGGCAAGCATACCCCGCCCGGTGGCAATACCGCCAGCTGCAATAAACGGTATGCTGATGGCCTGCCTTACCGCAGGTATAAGACATAGTGTGGTCGTTTCTTCGCGCCCATTATGCCCACCCGCTTCAAAACCCTCTGCCACCACAGCGTCTACACCCGCATCCTCACACTTCCTGGCAAACTTCGCGCTAGATACTACGTGAACTACTATGATGCCATTTTCCTTCAGCTTAGCCGTCCACGTCTTC
The DNA here is from genome assembly GCA_013285595.1 of Bacteroidota bacterium. Classification (GTDB taxonomy): domain Bacteria; phylum Bacteroidota; class Bacteroidia; order Chitinophagales; family Chitinophagaceae; genus Nemorincola. The sequence goes on along the minus strand of JABDHF010000003.1, from coordinate 68,676 downwards.
GGATTGCCGGCAGAGGTAAACACAATAGGTACCTTCTCTTCAATGATATAAGCTATATGCTTATCAATATCAGGATATAGCAATGGTAGGTTTACGGCAAATGGCTTATCGGTCGCAGCCTTGCACTTCTGTATATGTTCCCTAAGCACTTCCGGGTACATACTGCCAGCCCCTATTATACCCAGCCCACCGGCATTGCTCACAGCCGCAGCCAGCTTCCAGCCCGATGCCCATATCATTCCCGCCTGTACTATCGGGTACCGTATACCAAAAAGCCTGGTTACACGATTGTCAAACCCATCCTCCGTAAATTTTCCTTCAAAAAGCATTAAATATGATTTTACCTCCAGCCCCTGAAGGGGAGCTGCCCCTAATACATACTCGTATTTTAAGTGGCTAAATTATAACTATTATCCAAAACCTATCAACAAAAGAAAGCCCGGAACTTTACATTCCGGGCTTCAAAACATATAAAACACTTCAGCCAAATTGAAACCCTAAGCAGAAGCGTAGCAACAACGCCCAATAGCAGGTCTCCCTTTAGGGGTCAGGGGTTTACTTACTCTCCATCCTCACCACCGGTATTATCATCTCCTCTAGCGAAATGCCGCCATGCTGGAAGGTATTTTTATAGTAATTCACAAAGTGGTTGTAGTTATTAGGGTAGCACAAAAACACATCGCCTTTCGCAAATATAAAGGTGGAGCTAACATTGGGCCTCGGCAACCCTGCAAACTTAGGGTCGCGGAATGCCAGCACATCCTTTTCTTCGTATTGCAGGTTACGGCCATGCTTATAGCGCAGGTTGGTAGTAGTGGCGCGGTCGCCCACACACTTGCTCGGTGTTTTCACCTGCATACTGCCATGGTCTGTGGTTATCATTACCTGTATATTTTTATCGGCTATTTTCTTTAGCGCCCGGTGCAGTGGCGAGTGCTCAAACCAGCTTACTGCCAGCGACCGGTAAGATATTTCATCACCGGCCAGTTCCTTTAGCACTTCCATTTCTGTACGAGCATGTGAAAGCATGTCCACAAAGTTATACACGATCACCGTCAGGTCATTGTTCAGGCAGTTATGTATATTATCCTCCATCGACTTCGCATCGTCGTTATTGGTGATCTTTATATACTGCCACTTCAGCTTATCCAGCTTCAGGTGCTTTAGCTGGTTGTGCAGGAAGGTTTCTTCATAAAGGTTCTTGCCACCCTCCTCATCATCATTCTTCCACTCCAGCGGAAAATGGGCTTCTATATCTATAGGCAGCATCCCCGCAAATATGGCGTTACGGCAATACTGCGTAGCTGTAGGTAGTATACTGTAAAACAGGTCGTCTTCTATTATCCTGAAAGATTCATTGATAATAGGCTGAAACGCCTTCCAGTGGTCCAGGCGCAGGTTATCAATAACTACAAGGAAGGTCGGCTTCCCCTGTTTTAAGTGCGGCGCTATTTTCTTTTCAAAAACTTTGTGAGATAACAGCGGCCCGCTATTGCCATTATCCTTCATCCAGTTAGCATAGTTCTTAGAGATATACTTAAAGAACTCCGTATTAGCCTCCGCTTTCTGCGACTGCAGTATTTCCATCATCTCCTCACTATCGCTCTTACCCATCTCCAGTTCCCAAAACACCAGCTTTTTATACAGCTCTTTCCATTCTTCGTGGTTAGGGTTTGAACTCAGCGCCATAAACAGGTTACGAAAATCCTGCTGGTAAGCAATGGTAGTTTTTTCAGACACCAGCCTTTTACCATCCATTATTTTCTTCAGCGACAGCAGCACCTGGTTTGGATTTACCGGCTTTATAAGGTAATCGGTGATCTGCGAGCCAAGCGCCTCTTCCATTATATTCTCAGCCTCGTTTTTTGTTATCATCACCACAGGTAGTTGTGGCAGCATCTCTTTTATCTTGGTCAGCGTTTCCAGCCCTGTAAGGCCTGGCATACTTTCGTCGAGCAATACTACATCTACAATTTTGTCTTTAAGTAATTCAAGGGCATCGTAGCCGTTACTCAGCGGCGTTACTTCATAACCTTTATTTTTCAAGAACAGGATCTGCGATTTCATAGATTCTATTTCATCGTCTACCCATAGTATTTCGCCTTGTGTGCTCATGTGTTTATTGGCTTTTTTAGAATTAAGATAAATGTATTACAAATATTACTCCCTATATATTATTGCAGCAGAGTTTAACTCAAATTTGACAGGTTGTGATATTTGGAATAACGTGGCTTACCCATTAGTATTGCATAAGGAAAGTTAAACATCATGCCGCCAACAATAATAATAAGAAAAGCGACTACAGAAGATTGCCCGCGCATGCTGGAGCTCATTAATGAGCTGGCGCTGTATGAGCGCGCGCCACAAGAAGTTACCGTTACCCTGCCCCACTTTGTAGAAAGCGGCTTTGGCGCAAATCCTGTATGGTGGGCGTTTGTTGCCATAGAAGATGGCATCATCCAGGGTTTTGCACTATACTACATCCGTTATTCAACCTGGAAAGGGCAAAAAATGTACCTCGAAGACATTATAGTAACCGAAGAAGCCCGTGGCAAAGGAATAGGTGCAAAACTTATGGATGCGCTGATAGCCGAAGGTAAAGAAAAAAAGTTCCAGGGTATGACCTGGCAAGTGCTCAAGTGGAACGAGCCCGCCTTCAACTTCTACCGGAAACTTAAAGATGTACGCTTTGACGATGAATGGGTAAATGGCATTGTTGATTTTTAACTCAAAAGTTGAAACAACCCCATGTAGTAGCTTTCTAATTCCGTAACACCTCCCCTTGCTTTATTACTACCCCCTGCGCATCAAAAACTTTCACAAAATATACCCCTGCGCTGCTTTCGGCAATGGACAAGGTACCAGTGTTATACGCTTCTTTCACCTTTTGCCCCAGCACGTTGTAGACTTCAATTTTCGCCGGCATAGCGCCCTGTATGTATATAGTACCCGTAGTAGGATTTGGTTCTATGGTTATTTTGGGATCATTACTTACAAGCGCTACCACTTCCGGGCAGGCCTCCACCCTTACCGGTATATAAGCAAGCGCATAGCCACAAGCCGCATTGGTTACGGTATAAAGTACAGTATCGCGGCCGGTTGAAATTCCTGTCAATACGCCTCCTGCCACCGACACTTTGCCGTTACTAACGCTCCATGCACCTCCCGTCACAGTCGATGATACAGAGCTTCCATTATTACCAATACATACCACACTATCGCCCGATAACGTTCCCGCATCCACCATGCATTTTGATAATTTTACTACCCAATAATCGAAACCTCCATGATTGCCGGATACTTCAAGGTTATTTGAATTTGTGCCGGTGATCATAATGTAGCCGCTGTCCGGAGTTTGGAAAGCGTTACCCAGGCCCTCATCATTTTGAGTGCCACCTAATGATTTCTTCCATACTAAGGCTCCGGTATCATTTATCTTCATCAGCATAGCGTCACTTTGCCCGTGATTATCGGTATAAAAGCTATCAGGGCCTTGATCAGAACCGGAAATTATATACCCATTATCAAATATTTCACTCACAGAGAATGCTGTGTTAAAGTGCGATGCGGCACTGAGGCTACCATCGCCAAATCTTTTCTCCCATACTATTCCGGCTGTGTTATTTAATTTTACTACCCATACACTTCCTGCGCCGGTAGCGCTATCCAGGTCATTCGATGTAGACGATGTAGTCCCAACCGTTACATATCCCCCATCGCTCGATTGTGTAATTGCATAGAGATCGTCATAACCCACACCACCTAATGCCCTGTTCCATTGTATGGCTCCTGTTTTGTCTAATTTTACGACCCAGCCATCCTCATTGACATGAAAACCGGAAACATCGCCACCGCCTGCAGATACAATCCCGGTCACTATATAACCTGTATCTGTCGTTTGTTTTACCATATACGGCACATCTGCTCCTATTCCTCCCAGGCATTTTTGCCATTGTTTCCGTCTGCAGAATAAGAGGTGCCGGCAACTATATAGCCATCCTGTAGGGTTGCACGGATGGAGTAGCCGTCGTCTTCTTTGCTGCCACCCAGGCATTTCTGCCATTGTATGCCCGGCGCCTGTGCAGTGGCATATACACTGTAAAGAAGGAAGATGAGGAAAGTGCTGGTTTCATACTAAAATAAGCGTTTCTTATCAGATATAGAAATCTCTCCCCAAAGATGAACAAATATCATTAGATGACGGAAAGAATTTTATGCCTGGACTTTTAACTTACCTTCTCACCTTTATCAGGTCGTCACTCATAAAGTGCGGACACCTGTACGTAGTAAAGTGCCACGATATGCTCGCAAGCGCCATCAGGTACTGGTCTTTACTAGCGGTATTGCCCCGTTGCTTGCCGGCGCGCCCTACTTCGCCGTTGCTGCCACTGCTCTGTTCGCCAGACCTGTCTTGCAAGGCAGCTGCGGGAGAATTTGCAGGGAACCTGTTTGCCCCTACATAAGTAGCGCTAACATCGTCAAGATAATCGGTAGTAGTTAGTCTATCGGCTACTTCGAGTGTCAGGTTTACCCCTCCTTTTAGCCACCACTTCACTCCCACCCCTATGGGGAAACATGGGCTGATACTTGTATACTTGCGGTCGGCATAACCATTATTTTGCCCTTCCGTGCCCTGCGACCTCAAATTATACTTCTGGCCATTTAGATAAGTGTATGGATCGTAATAGAACGCGCCGATACCACCGGTAAGAAATGGCGTAAACCTGTGTTCCTTGTCACCGGTTACAAAACGAAAGAAGTTAAACTCGGCCTGTAAAGCGCCTTCAACCACCACACTCTGAAAATTAAGGTTGCGCTGGTGCTCAAAGGGCTCAGTGTTATATTTATCATCGTAACCCACCTTGGTATAGTTGGCTACCAGCTTCACAGAAATATACTGATTCATGTGCTTGCGGGCATAGATGCCGCCGGCAAGCCCTATGGTCTTAAAACCGTAATTATCATTAAGGTCGCCAAAGTACTGTGAACCACCAATAGCTACCCCTACTTCCAGGGAAGTAAAATAAGACTGTGCCTTGACCTCTGAAGTCAATAAAATTCCTAAAAACAACCCAAAAATAGCTGTAAACCTGCTCATATATTTAATAAGAACGGCAAATGTAGGCAAATATTGCATGTGGCTAAAACTAATCCCATAACACCGCAGTGATAGTTTAACAAGTATCTTTGTGCTCCCACCTTTCTCAATGATCATCATTGACGTTTGCATTAAGTGCATTTTTTTTGGATTAAATAATAATATACGCTACTTTTGCAATCCCAAATTTGTCCGGCTACTTATAAAAGCCAGGAGATAAAGGTTTAAACCTCCAGGGTTTAACTTTTAACTTTTGACTTCCAAAGGTATCCAGGGTTCCTGCCGGACGATGGGATTTAACCTTTAAAAAGATATTATGGCAACAAAAAACCTTCAGGATTACGAGCTGATGGTCATCTTTACCCCGGTGCTGGCGGAAGAAGACTACAAGAACGCTCAGAAGAAGTTTACGGACTTCATTAAAGACAATGGCGGACAGATCGTTCACCACGATGCATGGGGCTTACGCTCACTCTCTTACCCGATCAATAAAAAGACTACCGGTCTTTATTTTGTATTGGAATACCAGGCACCATCAGACACTAATGCAAAGCTGGAGATCCAGATGAACCGTGATGAGAACATCATCCGCCACATGGTAACCCGCCTTGATAAGTTCTCGGTAGCTTACAATTTGAGAAAACGCAGCAAAAACCTTTCAGTAGAAACCGCATCTTAAAATCACAACAATGGCTAAGCAAAACGAAATAAAATTCCTCACGTCCCAGCGTGTAGAAAAACGCCAGAAGAAATACTGTCGTTTTAAGAAGATGGGCATCCGTTATATAGATTATAAAGACGGAGAATTTCTGAAGAAGTTCCTTAATGAGCAAGGCAAGATGTTGCCCCGCCGTATTACCGGGAACTCCCTGAAGTTTCAGCGTAAAGTATCGCAGGCGATCAAGAAGGCCCGCCAGATGGCCATTTTACCATATGTAACTGACCTTTTAAAGTAAACGATCATGCAAGTAATTCTTATAAAAGACGTTGACAACCTGGGCTCTGCCCACGAAATGGTGACGGTAAAACCGGGATATGCCCGCAACTACCTGATACCCCAGAAGTATGCAATGGAAGCCAGCGGCAGCAATACCAAAATAATGGAAGAGCGCCGTAAGCAGCTGCAGAAGAAAGAAGATAAGCTGATGAAGGAAATAGCCAATGTAACTACCGTGCTTAAAGCATCGCCTGTGAAGGTGGGCGCTAAGACCGGTACCAGCGGCAAGATCTTCGGCTCTGTTACTGCTATACAGATAGCACGCGCTATACGTGAGCAGAAAGGCTATGAAATAGACCGCCGCCGCATTACCATCACCGACGACGTGAAGGAAATAGGTACGCACAAGGCCAGCATAGACTTCGGTAAAGACAATGTAGTAGAAATAGAATTTGAAGTAGTAGGAGAATAGTTCCTTACCCTTCTGACAATACCAAAAGCACCTCATGAAAATGGGGTGCTTTTATTTTGAGTAACTCTGATTGGGGATTGATATTATTCTACGCCATCGTACGCATGTTTCCTTACCTGGTAGGGGTAGGCCTCGTACACTGCATTGTCTTCATTTATGGTATAGCCTGCCCTGTAGTCGTGCGCGGCATCTTTCCATATAGCAGTGGCCTGCTCTTTATTGTGCAGACGTGCATAGCACATGGCCTTATAGTATTTGGCATCGGAGAAATTAGTGTACAGGCTGAGGCAGGTATCGAGCGTAGCTATTGCCCTTGGGTAGTTTTCCTGCTCATAGTAAGTGATGCCGAGATAAAAAAGATCGAGCGGGTGTACCCAGTGTGAACCCATGCTTTTCCGTTGCTGGTCTGTTGATCTTGTAAGGTAGTATTCGGCTGAGTCGAGCCGGTTTAATTGGAGATAGCATAAGCCTATGTAAAAATCGTAGGTATGGTCCATTACATCGCCATCGCCTATAATAAATTTAGCCGCCCAGAAATCTTGTATAGCATTCCGGTAACTTTTCTGGAAGATGCACTTCATAAAGCCCCGGTAGTCTATATACTTCTTCGCATCATACTTCACGGCGCTATCCAGGTAAGCGCTGCCAGCCTCATACTTCTGCTGCTTGTATAACGTCATGGCCTTTTGCTGCCACCAGCTGGCTTTATATGGCTTTATAGCTAAAGCACTATCAAAGTAGCGCTGCCTCTTTTGTGAATACAGCGGAGCAGCATTGACACTATCCAGGTATCTTGTCACTAAAAGTGAATCGTGCCGGGAAAGCGACTTACCGGCATTTTGGGCGTACGCCGGCCACGCAATGGAGAGCATAGCTATAATAATAAGCAAGAGCGTCTTTTGCATATCGGAGGTTGTGTATATCATTAAGACAACTGAAGAGACAAATACCCTATACTATATTTTGTTTATTGGTGTAACTGATGTTATCATTGGAGCTTAGGCGTTAGATAATATACTCCTTCCCGTCGGGCCTCTGCCTTCGTGGGGCGCGGCGGGGAGCAGGGTACTGCAGGTATTATTGTGCACCTAAAGACCATTTGCCAAACAGGAAATCCGAAAGGAATCTTTGTTAGCGAGCTTTTTGGTGGCCCGGGATCCTCTCCGGTGGTATTTCTGCACCTGTGCGCTGGTCATAATATTTGTGAACCGACTTCCGGGGGATAGTGAAAGGCTCTTCCGGCGCGGGTTTAGCTGCAGTTTTTGGGGAGGAGGAGCGTGTTTTTTCTACGTTTGCCCCAGCTGCCTTTTTCTTCGGGGCGGACTTCTTTGCTTTCAACTCTTTGCGCGCGCCGGTAATGGAATCCTCGTAGTCCTGATCCAGCTTATTTTGACTTGCCAGATATTCTTCAGGGGTTTCATTTGGGTAGCGCATCCGCCTGACGGTTATTACTTCCGGCTCGTCGGCATACTTGCCGGCCTGCTGTTCGCGCAGGATGGGGGCAAGCTTGCTGATGAGGTTCATGCGGGCTTGTATGCGCAGCCTGCTGCGGCTGATGGTTTCCCTGTTTTGTACCTGGCAGGACTTACCGTTTTTGACTACGGTCATGAAGTCGTTGGTGGAGTCGTCGGCTATTTCGAGTATTTCCTCGGCGAGATGGTTGAGCTGCATTAATTTCGCCTGTGCGTATTTTCTACGTAGCTCGTGCTCCTTTTTGTATATCCAACTGGTGACGGTGGAGTACGGTACATGGAGTTGCTTGCAAATGTGGCGCAGGCCGATGCTGGAGGTGGCGGTGGCCTCACATATTTTGTCGCCGAGTTTTGTGGAATAGACCATTTTAATTGAAAATTTGGTGATTTGAAAATGCTTTTTATCTGGCGGCAAAGTTCTATGTAGAGAATTGGAGTGGGAACTTGTTTGAACCAGGATTTTTGGGATTAGGGGATTATTAGGATGCGCGAGTATGGGGTTGTCATTCCAGTCTGAAGACGAAAACTATGTCTGAACTCGAATTTATGGAATTAAAGAATTTTTAGAATTTGCATAACGTGTCATTCCAGTCTGACGACTGGTTCAATTATGAAGACACGAGTCGGCTGGGCACAGGGCTTTTCTTCAGACTCGCGCCAGTGTGTGAAAATGCCTGATATCTGGCGGCAAAGTTCTATGTAGAGAATTGGAGTGGGAACTTGTTTGAACCAGGATTTTTGGGATTAGGGGATTATTAGGATGCGCGAGTATGGGGTTGTCATTCCAGTCTGAAGACGAAAACTATGTCTGAACTCGAATTTATGGAATTAAAGAATTTTTAGAATTTGCATAACGTGTCATTCCAGTCTGACGACTGGTTCAATTATGAAGACACGAGTCGGCTGGGCACCGAGCCATACTACAGACTCGCGCCAGTGGGGATGTTACAGAACAGGGACTTAACTTTTTCCTGTGTAAATCCAGAGCAAGCAATAAATACATAATACTCAATTGAGGACTATTTTAATGGCAATGAACTTTTATGCTGTCATATTAAGCTGCGGACTTAAATGATATCCACACAACCTATCAACTAACTAACAATACACACATAACATTCCTCGATTGCGCAATACCACCCTTTTGTGTAACTTTACGCTATCCAAAAATATTAAAATGAAAGAAGTATATATAGTATCCGCCGTACGGACGCCTATAGGGGCGTGGGGCGGTGCTCTAAAGGATTTTTCGGCAACAAGGCTTGGCGCTATCGCTATCAAGGGTGCACTGGAGCGGGCCGGCGTAAGCGCTGAGAACGTAAATGAAGTACTGATGGGCTGCGTAATGCAGGCCAACCTGGGCCAGGCCCCTGCACGGCAGGCATCGCGCTTTGCGGGTGTGCCGGATAATGTGCCTTGCACCACAATAAATAAGGTATGTGCCAGCGGCATGAAAGCCGTAATGCAGGGCGCACAAAGCATAATGCTGGGCGATAACGATGTAGTAGTAGCCGGTGGCATGGAAAGCATGAGCAATGTGCCTTTCTACAATGAAAACCTGCGCTGGGGCAATAAATATGGTAATGTGACGCTGATAGACGGCCTGTCAAAAGATGGCCTTACCGATGTGTACCACAACTACGCTATGGGCAATGCTGCAGACCTTTGTGCAAAGGAATGCAACATCAGCCGTGAGTCGCAGGATGAATTTGCGATAGAAAGCTACAAGCGCAGCCAGGCAGCATGGGATGCCGGTAAGTTTGACAACGAAGTAATACCGGTGGAAGTGCCACAGAAAAAAGGCGACCCTATAAAAATAAGCAAGGACGAAGACCCGTGGAATGTGAAGTTTGACAAGATAGCGGGCCTGAGGCCGGCCTTCAGCAAAGAGGGTACTGTAACAGCCGCTAACGCCAGCACCATGAACGATGGCGCTGCAGCGCTGGTGCTGATGAGCAAAGAAAAAGCCGACGCTATGGGCATAAAGCCAATAGCTAAGATAGTAGGCTATGCCGATGCTGAGCAAGCGCCTGAGTGGTTTACCACTACCCCATCTATAGCTGTACCTAAGGCTGTAGCCAAGGCAGGGCTGAAGATGGAAGATATCAGCTACTTTGAGCTGAACGAGGCTTTTAGCGTAGTAGGTATAGTAAATACACAAAAAATGAACCTTACACCGGCACAGGTAAATGTGAATGGTGGCGCAGTAGCCCTGGGCCATCCGCTGGGTGCAAGTGGTGCGCGTATCATTACTACACTTATCAATGTACTGAAACAGAATGGCGGCAAGTATGGTGCAGCAGGCATCTGTAACGGTGGCGGCGGTGCAAGCGCAGTAGTTATTGAAATGATTAGCTGATGTGATGATTAGCTTATTAGCTGATTGTTGCGAGTAGTATTTTGATTAGGTGATGTGATGATTAGCTGATGTGATGATTAGCTGATTAGCTGATTGTTGCGAGTAGTATTTTGATTAGCTGATGTGATGATTAGCTGATTAGCTGATTGTTGCGAGTGACCATTATTTATTTTATATTAAACCACATAGGCGAAATGCTTATGTGGTTTTTTCATAAAGGTTCTGCCGGTAATTAATATTGTAGTTGTATTTTTAACCTGCTTATTTTTCTTAGATGGTGCAACGTTTGAAGGCATTTGTTTTGAGGCCGGGGTTTTTATTGGTGGTTTATATTGCTCTTGCACTGATAGCGGCGGTGCAGCTGATAGCGCTGGGCTCGCATGTGTTTGCCATGCCCAAATCTCCGTCGGAAGACATTATGCAGCACCAGGAAATTCTGAACTTATATATCGGCAAGCACATGACCGATTATAACAACTACGTGATCTTTAAATACTCGTTCTTTCACCTGCTGGATGGTAAGAACCTGTATGGCATTTACCCTGATGAGCATTGGGACCTGTTTAAGTACAGCCCTACATTCGCGTTCCTTATGGGCCTGCTTGCTTACCTGCCCGATATTGTCGGGCTGTCTATTTGGGACCTGCTTAATACGCTTACCTTGTTCCTGGCCATTCGTATGTTACCGTTTAGCGCAAAGACACAGTGCCTGCTTATGCTGTTTATAGGGCTTGAATTGCTTACCTCTTTACAAAATGCACAAAGCAATGGCCTGATGTGCGGCCTGATGATAGCTGCCTATGGCTGCATGGAGCGACAGAAGGCGGTATGGGCCACGCTCTGGCTGGTGATAGCCACCTTCATAAAGATATATGGCGCCATAGGTTTTTGCCTGTTCCTGTTTTACCCGGACAAGGTTAAGTTCGTGCTATACGCCCTGTTCTGGACAATGGTGCTGGCAGCTATGCCGCTGCTGGTAACACCACTATCTGCACTCATATGGCAGTACCATAACTGGGCTACCCTGCTTGCGGCAGATGCTTCGGCAACGTACGGAATATCTGTTGCCGGGTGGCTGCGCAGCTGGTTTGGCATTAGTAATGGCAGGACATATGTTACACTGGTGGGGGCGGTATTGTTCCTAATTCCGTTGCTACGGTATAAGCTTTATGGCAATGCAGTGTACCGCCTGCTGATACTGGCCTCTATGCTTATATGGGTGATCATTTTTAACCACAAGGCCGAATCGCCTACTTATATTATTGCGGTGGCGGGTGTGGGTATCTGGTACTTTACCATGCCGGCAGCAGCATGGCGCACTACCCTATTCTGGACAGTATTCGTTTTCACATCGCTAGGTACTACCGATCTTTTCCCGCCATTTATTAAGAACAGCTTTTTGATACCTTATACCATTAAAGCGTTTCCGTGTATTATGGTGTGGTGCATGGTAACCGTGGAGCTATTGCTGATGAATGCCCGTGCGCAACTGCCGCTGGCCGGGAAACGCATAATTGCTGATGATAATATTGCTTTGAATTGAGAAAAAGCGGAAAAATTTCCGATATTAGCCCTGAATTTTATAATACACTAGTTTTCAATCGTGCCTTTATGAAGGATAAGATCATTAAATCAGTTGCATTGTTTGTATTGATGGGCTTTATGAGCAGCTGCTTCCAGGGAGCCTGGGCGCGGTACGACCACAAGTCGCACTACATACACAAAAGGCATTTTCACCGTTACCGCAAGCACAACAGGGATTGGTAAAAGACCTCTCCCGGCCTCTCCGAACGAGAGGTGAAGTAACGTAGATACGAGAACATCCGGGTTCTCTGCTTAGACGGTATTATTTTAAGTAATTAATGAGGGATAATTTATTCATAGCCCTGGAAGGCATAGATGGCAGCGGCAAAAGCACGCAGGTAAAACTGCTGGCCAAAAAGCTGGAGGAAACGGGGCATAAGGTGTATGCGACTTTCGAACCTACTGATGGGATGATAGGCAGTATGCTCAGGAATATACTTAAAGGGAGCATAGCAGCAGACCACAGAACTATAGCTGGCCTGTTCCTTGCCGACAGGCTCGACCACCTGCTGAATGAGACAACCGGCCTTGTAAAAAAACTGGACGAAGGATATACGGTAATTACCGACCGGTATTACTTTTCGTCTTATGCATACCATGGCACACACATGGATATGGACTGGGTAATAGCGGCCAATAAAATGTGTGCCGACATACTGCGGCCGGACATCAATATATTTATAGATGTGCAGCCTGAAGTAAGTATGGAGCGCATCAGCGCTAACAGGCAGTCGGCAGAGCTGTTTGAAACATTAGAAAGCCTGAAGAATGTGCAAGCTAAATACCTTGAAGCTTTTGAAAAGCTGAAGGGCGAAGAAAATATACAAAAGGTAGATGGCAACAGGACGCCTGAGGCTATTGCTGATGATATATGGGCGCAGGTGCAGCAATACAGTGCCCGGTAATAATCCATAGACTGCCTAAAAAGAAAAAATAACATTCCCGAAGGTTTTTAATAATAGCGGCGTCTAAATAGTACAAACACACCTATATGCGTAAGAAAAGCCTTTTATTACTCGCCGTTATGGGCCTTGCATTGCAGGGCCGTTCACAGGTGGGCCCTGACATTACTTCGTGGATGCAGAACACTACAGCTACGGGCTATGGTGGCATAGTGAGCAATGTGCAACTGGTGCAGTACAGCGCAACGGATGTGTATATAAGCGCCAGCTGCATACCCGGCTACAGCATAGGCCCATGGACCGGCGACCCCAACATACCTACCAATATGAACTTTGTATACAAGATAACCCGCAATCCAACACCTAACACCGGTACACTTACAGCAGTAGGCCTTGGGCATGTGGGGGTATGGACAAATGGTGTATCTATATTTAATACCCAGGATGCTATGAGCTATATGAACATGGGTAAATGGAACCAGAATGCTTATGTTTTTGAGGGCAGCAGCTTTGATAATTGCCTGGGGCATCCTGCGCCAGGTGGCGAGTACCACCACCATGTAAGCCCTAAGTGCATCTACAATACTGCCGACAGTACGCACCACTCGCCAATTATAGGTTATGCGTTTGACGGTTATCCTGTGTATGGCGCGTATGGCTATGCAGATACAAATGGTACAGGCGGTATTAAAAGAATGAAAAGCGGCTTCCAGCTGAGGACAGGGATGGTGCACCGCGATACCCTGCCCGATGGCACTGTACTAACCGCCCCCCAATATGGTCCGGATGTAAGTAGTAGTTTCCCACTGGGCAGTTACCAGGAAGATTACAATTTCGTTAGCGGCTCAGGCGACCTTGATGTGCATAATGGCCGCTGGTGCAGAACACCAGAATATCCATCTGGCACCTATGCTTACTTCACTACTATTGATGCCGCGCTTAACCCAACCTACCCCTACACTATCGGCCTTACTTATTATGGCATAGTACAAGCGGGCAATACGGGGCCTATGGGCGGACACAATACTCCACCTGGTGGTACTACCGTTTATTCCAGCACGACGGGTGTAGCACAGGTAGACCCAAAAACGTTTTCGCCGGAGGTATTTCCTAACCCAGCTAACTATTATGTAAACCTGTTCATACAGCCTATTGCCAGCAACAATTTTACTGTAACCATAACTGATGAAGCAGGGAAAACAGTGTTTACACAGAAGAACGTACAGCCTGCAATACAATACTCATTCCCGGTATCTACTATTCCGGCAGGTGTGTATATCATGAATATTACTAACGAGGCGATCTCTTATTCGCAGAAGATAGTGATAGCAAGATAAAGAGCTCATTAAACGTGTAAAGCTGTTCCTTTGCGGGAGCAGCTTTTTTTGTGTGACAATCCTGAAAATTCGTTGGGTAAACATAATAATGAAACGCCATCAATAATACAAAAAAGACATCCCCCTTGCCCCTTCGCTAATGCACACAACCCACGCCACAAGGGGGAATACACCATCAAAATCGTTTAGCTTAAGAACCTAAATTCATCTTTTTGATAACCGGCTATTATTAAAGGCGCTACAGTTAAGCTTCTGCCTCAACCAGTTCTTTTAACCCGTTCAATATTTTGTCCCAGCCTTTTTCAGATTTTTTCTGCCGTTTTTCAGCTTCAGGGCCATCGCCTACATCGTCTGTAATAGATAATATGGTTACTCCATTCTGATAGGTTAATTCGTCTGTGACTGTGGAGAAGGAACCATCGCTGGCGCTTTTGTTTTGCAGCGTATATTGCAGCAGCTTGCCGGGAATGGCCTTTACTATTTTACCGGTCATTTCTATTTTCATGATCAGGAACATGCGGCCTTTAAAGGTGATGGTATCTCCTTCTTTCCACCCGGATATAACCTCGCAATTGAAGAAATATTTCTTCGTTTTTTCAGGATTGGTAAGAGCATCCCATACTTTTTCGGGGGTAGCATTTATCGTTATGGTTTTGTGTACTGCGAACTGGCTCATGGCTGCTGATCATAGTTATGCTTAGATACATAATTATGATGCCAGTATTTTACAAACGCGGCAGGCTTAGCGAACGATAAGCTTATGATCGTAGGCATACTTTATTACGCCTATAAGGGTATTCCTGCCCACTTTCCGGAAGATGTTTTTACGGTGTGTCTCTACCGTATTCTCGCTAATAAATAGGTGTGCGGCTATTTCCTTGTTCCCCATCTCCTGCTCTATGAGGCGTATGATCTCTATTTCCCTGCTGGTAAGCGCTACATCGGCAGTTTTCGCAGGCGCTTTGTATTTATCTAATTCAGCAAGCACTTCATCGCTAAAATAAATGCCCCCACGGGCTATCTTATGCACGGCAGCTAAAAGCTCTTGCCTGCCCACGTTTTTAAGGATGTAACCGGCTATATCGGCGTCATTGATCATTTCGTTGATCACGTCGCTCTGGCCGCTCATGCTTAACGCCAGTATTTTGATGGTGGGAAAACGCTGCTTTACCAACTTAGCAAGGTCATTGCCACTCATTTCAGGCATCATTATGTCTGTGATCAGCACGTCTACATCGGTACTTTCCAGTTGCTCCAGCAGTTTTGCAGCTGATGTTGTTGAAAATACAATGGAAATACCCGGGTCTGATTCCAGCAGGAATTCAAGCCCGTCTATTACAACGGGATGGTCGTCAATTATTGCAAGGCGCGTGACAGGAGCTTTTTGCATACCACAAGGTACGAAAAAGCCCTGTAGCCGAACCACTTAACACAATAGTACAGGGCAACCATAATAGTTGCCCTGTACTATTCTTAACTTTTATCTTTTACATTGGCGCACATCTTGGCAGCTATGGTTGCTACCATGTTGTTGTATGCCTTTTCGTTCAGCTTTTCATTCTCTGTTTTCTTCACTTCATCTTTTATCCGGGGGTCTATACACAGGCCTTTTTTAAATGCCATGCGATACCCGCTATAGAACAAGCCTTTTGAGTAGAACATATTATCCTTTTTACCCTCGGCTAGCGGCAATGGATTAGGGCCGAACATATACATGCTTACTGCACTGAGGAAGTGGCGCGCCTTACGATGCTTTGTATCGCAAACAATGGTGTTGGTGACCACTATCACTGCATCTACATCGAGCTTGGTACACAGATCGTAGCCCATAGATTCGATAAGCTTATCATCGAATTCGCCTACACCACCATTCAGCTTTACCGATTTGTTTTTAGCGCTGGCTATAAAGTTGTTGGTATTCAGGTTGCAGAGCGTAAAGCCTGGGGCAGTACCCTTGGACTCAAGAGTGGTGCCATAATCACCGCTTTTTTTGAAGTATGCGGTTATCTTACCGCCTATCTTATTCAGTGTGCTGTGCTTAGCTTCAAAAGACTTGTAGTATTCCTTTTTGTCGTCGGTTACCAGAAATTCTGAAGGCTTAAGGATATCCATATCGTTTGCTTTAAATATCCTAGCCATAGTATCTGCGCTAACCTTGTAAAAGTAGTC
Organism: Bacteroidota bacterium; assembly: GCA_013285595.1. Lineage (GTDB taxonomy): Bacteria > Bacteroidota > Bacteroidia > Chitinophagales > Chitinophagaceae > Nemorincola. The sequence continues at coordinate 52,346 of JABDHF010000003.1, read as the reverse complement.
GGCAAACGCTTCTACCCCGGCCTGCGATGTATTCGTTGTATGATAGCTTTTGCCCGTGGAGTTGGTACCAGACTTTTTGGTGATGCCCGGATCTTCTACGTAAAATGATACAAGAGCTATGCGCCTTGGTGAGTTCTTCAGCTTAGCGAAGTCGACTGTGAAGCCACGACCGTTATCCCTGATGGTTGATTTGCTGACATCATATCGTGCTTTCGATGACAAGTCCGTTTTGTCGGCATAATGCGACAGTTTTGGGACACTTTTACATCCCATAGCACCAATAGTTATTAATGCAAGTACCGGAACACAGTTTCTGTTTTTCATTGCGGTTAATTTTCCTCAAAACTATCCCGGCAACCCTCTTCAGAAAATACCGTCTTGCGGGTATTTTTTGCTGCTTACGCTAACGCGTAAAATAAAAATGAGCTCCGGTAGCGGAACCCATTCTATACTTTATATGAACCAATTGAGTTATTATCCACCAGTATAACCGCCTATAATTGGTAATACTTCGCCGGTTATGTAACTAGAGCATTGCGGGGATGCCAGGAACACATAAGCGGGTGCTATTTCTTCGGGCTGCGCCGGGCGTTTCATGGGTGTATCTGCGCCAAATTTCGCTATATCGTCTACATTTTTATCTGCGGGATTTAGTGGCGTCCATACCGGCCCGGGGGCTACGGCGTTTACCCTTATGCCTTTGGGAATAAGGTGCGTGCCCAATGAGCGGGTGAAGGCATGGATGCCGCCCTTTGTCAGCGAATAATCGAGCAAGTCTTTATTGCCCAGCAAGCCGGTTACCGAGCCTGTATTTACAATAGCGCTGCCCGGCTCCATGTTGGGCACGGCAGCCTTTGCCATGTGAAAATAGCCGTAGAGATTGGTTTTTAAAGTGCAATCGAAATGCTCTTCTGTAAGGTCTTCAAAATCAGATACGTGAAGCTGGAAAGCGGCATTATTTACCAGCACATCGAGCCGGCCGAATTCTGAAACGGTCTGCCTTACGGCTTCCGTGCAAAAGTCATTGTTTGCCACATCGCCGGGGATGAGCAGGCATTGTTTCCCTTCTTTTTCTACCATTTGCTTTGTGGCTTCAGCATCATCGTGTTCATTGAGGTATACGATAGCGACATTAGCGCCCTCGCGGGCAAATAAGATGGCTACTGCCCTGCCGATACCTGAGTCGCCACCAGTGATGATGGCTACTTTATTTTCGAGCTTGCCTGAGCCTTTGTAAAATGGCGCGTCAGACATGGGCTGCGTGTCCAGCTTAGCTTCTTTCCCCGGCTTTCTCAGATGCTGTTTCACCATTGGCGGCTCGGGATACTTTCTGGCACCAGCCTGCATGGGGCGTTCTTCCTTTTTCTTAGGTTTATCCTTATCTGCCCTTGCTACCTGTTCTTGTATCTTTTGATACCTCTCTGCTGTCTTCTCCCCTTCCAGTTTATAATTGGGTTTCCTTTTCATAGTTGAAGTATTTGGCTTAGTTTATTTTTTTAAACCCGTAATGTCCCTTTACCTGCGTATTAAGAAACGTGCCTTTGGAGAAAGCTGCTTTCATAGCGGTATATATTTCTTCAGGAACTTGTTCATAATCGTAAACAGCGCCGGAAGTATATATGACCCGGAGCGTAGACGTTCCTGGGTCGTAATTAAAGCTGGCTACAACCGATGATGGCATACCAGGATCTTTAGGCTGTGTATTTAGCACTATCTCCTGCTGTGGCATCGTAGGTGGCGCCAGTAATGCGATAAGCGGCATCTGAAGCCAGGAAGACTGCAACAGGCGCTACATCTGCAGGTTGCATCCAGGGTATTTTCATTACCGCTGTTGGCAGGCGGGCGGCAATTACTTCTTCTTCTGTTGGGTTGTCTTTTGGCTCTTTGCCGGCTTCCTTCAAGGCTTCTTTCCATCGGCCCGGGTTTCGTGTCATATGGGTATCTACCAGGCCGGGCTCGAGTGTATTTACCGTGATCTCGTATTTGCCTAGTTCCAGCGCTGCAGATTTCATGAGTCCTATCATGCCCCATTTAGACGCAGAATAAGCAGACCCATCGGCCATACCATGCCTTCCCTGCCCGGAAGCGACGAGTATGATGCGGCCATACTTACGGGGTATCATATGCGGTACTACTGCCCGCACCGTATTCGCAGTACCGGTAAGGTTAACATCAATCACATCTTTCCATTGCTGGTCGGTCATTTCTGCTACGGAGGCATATACCTGTATGCCGGCATCTGCCACAAGGATATCGACTTTACCCAATTCCCGCTCCATTCTGCCAGCCGCATCTTTCATGGCAGCGCTATCGCGGATATCTGCTACAACGCCTATAAAGCGGCGGCCAATTGCTTTTACCTGCCGGCCCGTTTCATCGAGGTCATCTTTAGTTGCTGAAGGGTAAATGACACCGGAGCTGACAGGTGCGCAAATATCTACCGCCATGATATCAGCGCCAGCCTCTGCAAGGGCCAATGCTATAGCTCGGCCTATACCTCTTGCTGCGCCAGTAACCATTGCGGCTTTGCCTGCCAGGTTGAAACTATTTGTCGATCTTTTTGTGGAAGGATTATTTGTTTGGGCAAACAGGTTGCTATTGCCTAAGACGAATGCACCCGCAAGGCCAGTGACGGTTGAGGCGATCATTTTGCGGCGCGACATGCCACTATGATCTTCGTTATGCTCATGATCATTTGCCAGATCATTGTTTGGGGATAAGTGTTCCATTTTTTTGAAAGTTTTACATTCCTGCAATAAAATTATGCCGGGCATTGAATATGCCTTAAACAGGCTGGCACGGATTTAATATCAATAGATGATACCTCATTCCGGGTAACTAAAATATTGTTTATGGCCAAAAAAGTATCCTCAACTCCAAAAGAGAATAAGAAAGATATTGACCTATCGGTTAATACGGAAAGTGGAATCAATGAATTCCTCACCACCGACCAGGTACTACGGATCAACGATGATCAGAATTCCCTGAAAGCCGGAGAACGTGGCGGCACATTGCTGGAGGATTTTATTCTCCGCGAAAAGATCACCCACTTCGATCATGAAAGAATCCCGGAAAGAATCGTACATGCACGGGGCACAGCGGCGCATGGCGTGTTCCAGCTATATGCGCCGATGGGCAAGTATACCAAAGCAAAGTTCCTGAATGATACCAGCGTACAAACTCCTGTATTTGTAAGGTTCTCTACTGTGGCTGGTTCCCGTGGATCTACAGATCTTGCGCGTGATGTACGTGGCTTCTCGGTTAAATTTTATACAGAAGAAGGCAACTACGATCTTGTAGGCAATAATATTCCTGTATTCTTTATACAGGATGCGGTAAAATTTCCCGACCTGATACATGCGGTAAAACCTGAGCCGCACAATGAAATACCCCAGGCCGCCAGCGCTCATGATACGTTTTGGGATTTCATCTCGCTGATGCCGGAATCAACCCACATGATCATGTGGGCAATGAGCGACAGGGCGATACCCCGCAGCCTGCGTATGATGGAAGGATTTGGAGTGCATAGTTTTCGCTTTATTAATGACAAGAATGAGGCCTTCTTTGTGAAATTTCACTGGAAACCATTGCTTGGCGTGCACTCCGTGGCATGGGATGAAGCGCAGCAGATATCGGGCAAAGATCCTGATTTTCACAGGCGAGATTTATGGGAAGCCATTGAAGCCGGAGCTTTTCCTGAGTGGGAGTTTGGCGTGCAGATAGTGCCTGAAGCTGATGAGCATAAGTTTGATTTCGATCTGCTGGACCCTACCAAGCTGATACCTGAGGAACTGGTACCCGTACAGCGCATTGGCAAAATGACGCTGAATAGGAACCCGGATAATTTCTTTGCTGAAACAGAACAGGTGGCATTCCACCCCGGCCACTTGGTACCGGGCATAGACTTCACCAATGATCCGTTATTGCAGGGAAGATTGTTCTCTTATACTGATACTCAATTGTCGCGCCTGGGAAGCCCTAACTTTCACGAGATACCTATCAACCGCTCTATAAATACGGTACATAATAACCAGCGCGACGGGCATATGCGCCAACAGATAAATAAAGACAAGACCAGCTATAACCCCAACAGCATAGGCGGTGGCTGTCCCTTCCAGGCCAAAGCGGCAGAAGGTGGATTTACGAGCTACATGGAACGGATAGACAGCAAAAAGGTACGCGCCCGCAGCAAAAGCTTTTTCGATCATTTCAGCCAGGCTACTCTGTTTTACAACAGCCAGAGCGCGGCAGAGCAGTCGCATATAGTTAATGCGCTGAGATTTGAGCTAAGCATGGTTACCATCCCTGCTATACGGGAGCGTATGCTGGGTATATTATCAATGGTAGATAAAACGCTGGCAAAGCAGGTAGCTGACGGCCTGGGAATGAAAGTACCGACGAAACCAGAACAACCAATAAACCACAGTATTCCTGCCGATGGTAAACCTGCTGCATTTCAGCCTATAAAAGTGACTTCAGCCGTTGAAACTTCGGGAGCGCTGAGCATGGCTAATACTATAAAGGACACTATACAAACAAGACAGATAGCCATACTTGCTACCGACGGTGTGAATGAGGCGTCCCTTAGCACTATGAAGAAAAAGCTACTGGCAGAAGGTGCACAAGTAAAAATAATAGCACCACGGCTGGGACAAATAACAGGGGATAAGGGTAATGCAATAACTGTAGACAAGACGCTCTTTAATACATCGTCCGTTTTGTTTGACGCCGTATACATTCCAGGCGGTAAAAGTGCCGATGCGCTAGCGAATGAACCGGACGCCATTCATTTTATAAACCAAGCGTATAAACACTGCAAGGCAATTGCTGCCGATAAAGATGCTACTAACTTATTAGCTGCCAGCTATATAAAAAATACTGATGCTGCTAACGGGATCATTACCAACGGCAACCCAAAAGATTTTATTGCTGCGATAGCCCAACATCGCTTCTGGGAACGGGAACAACAATCGAAAGTCCCGGCTTAGCAATAAAATAATATGACCAGACAGGAAGAGGCACCGGTAACTACCGGCGCCTCTTCTGCGTTATAGCTATGGCTGCATTAATGTGGCGTACTCATCGTCAACAATGTGTAACACCAGGCTTTTTATGGAAGGGAATACCATTTCATACACTTCCCGTTTATGGTCGGGGATGTCGGTATATTGTATAGCGAGCAGGTAAACTAATGACTCCGGTATCTGCAGCACGTCGCAGATCCTTTTTATAGTGCGTTCGCTGGGGCGTTTAGCGCAGGTTTCAATAAGGCACAGTGAGGTTTGTGAAATATTGCATTGTTCTGCCAGGCCGATCTGGCTAATGCCGCGCTTTTTCCTGATCAGTCTTATCGAATTTCCTATGTCCATGCTTATGAAAGTTATAGTTCAATCAAAATAGTTATAAAATCACCTCTTAAATAGACGAAAAGCAGGGGGGATATCTTGGGTGATAGAGGGGTGATTTTTAGGGTTATAGTCAAATGTTTTTTATTAAAATTCGTTTATTTATCTAGTCCTGTCTCGTCCTGAAATCATTTTACACGTTGCTAGATAACCCTGACCTTGTTTTACATGACAGTATCCCATGATCGAAGTTATTTCCAATCGAATCAAGACCTATGTATGCAAAAATTAAGCTGAAATAATATCGCATTTCAGTTTTATCATCTTCCGATAATAGATACAACACATGCCATGGCTTATCAATTGCCCACCGTAAGCCGTGCCGGTACTTTTGCAATAGAAAATGTTGATCAACAACAAAGCCCCATGCCAGAACAAATCAAACAGTAAGTCAATTCTATTAACACCTTAAAAAACAAAAAAATGAGAACACTAATTTTTACCCTCGCAGTCTGCCTGATGGCAGTTACAACAGGATCTTCTAAACCAAAAACAGCAAACAAAATGAAAACAATTGTATTAGTTCATGGGGCCTGGCTCGACGCATCGAGCTGGGACAACGTAATTCCAGCATTAAAAGCTGCCGGACACGAAGTGATCAACGTAAACCTGCCGGGGCATGGTAAGGATAACACACCAGTCAGCGCTATATCGTTGCAAAGTTATGTAGACGCTGTAAAGAAGGCCATCGGCAACCGGACAGATGTGATACTTGTAGGGCACAGCATGGGCGGCCTTGTAGTAAGTGAAACAGCAGAGCAAATACCCGGCCAGATAAACCGGCTTGTATACCTGGCGGCATTTGTGCCAAGGAACGGGGAAACACTGCTGCAACTATCCGGCGCTGCTGAAAACAAAGAAAGCCTGCTGGGTAAATATTTCAGGCCGGATGAAAAAACAGGAGCAGGGAGTATTGCGAAGGAAGGAATCAGGGATGCCTTTGTAGCAGATGCACCGGATGCGATAGCTAAAAAAGTGATCGATGGACATAGACCAGACCCACTGGTGTCTTTTGTGACGCCGGCAACGCTTACTGAAGGAAATTTCGGTAGCGTGGTGAAAACATATGTGTATACGATAGATGATAAAGCTATCGCCTACGACTTGCAAAAATCAATGGTTCAAAAAAACAATATTATTAAAACATACGCGCTTCCATCCAGCCACACGCCTTTCTTCTCTATGCCGGGCGTTGTTGCCTCAATTTTGCTGCAGGAGTCAAAATAACCACATTAATAACGAAAACTAAAAAGCAATTATCATGAAAAGATCAATCATTGCACTGCTATTTGCAGTAGTAACAATATGCTCGTTAGGCGCTTGCCATAAAAAGGACGATGCTAAGCCATCTAAAACATTCGTGCTGGTAGCAGGCGCATGGCAAGGGGCATATGTGTGGCAATATGTAAAAGCAGACCTGGAAAAAAGCGGCCAGAAAGTGGTAGTGGTAGAATTACCGGCTCATGGCGATGATAATACTGCGATAGCCGGCCTTTCTATAGACGTGTACAGTAATAAGGTGATAGATGCTATAAATGCTGCAGGTGGTAAGGTGATACTGGTGGGGCATAGTATGGCGGGGGTGGTAGTAACCGCTACAGCAGAAAAGATACCTAACCAGATAGAAAAGCTGGTATACATAGGCGCTTTTTTGCCTGCAAACGGACAATCGCTCCTCGACCTCGCCGGTACGGATACCTTTTCACTGCTTGGCCCGGCGCTCATTCCATCTGCAGACCAGTCAACACTGGACGTTAAGGCGGATAGCCGGATCAACATCTTTTGCCAGGATGGATCGGACGAGGTGAAGAACCTTATGTTGTCGAAATTCAGGGTTGAGCCCGCATTCCCCTTCACCAACAAGGTAGCCCTTACGGATGCAAACTATGGCCGTGTGGACAAATACTATATTCATACACTACAGGACCACGCAATAAGTATGAGCCTTCAAAGCCGGATGGTGACAGCGGCGCACATTACTAAAGAATATTCTGTTAATACAGGCCATTCTCCTTTCCTGTCAAAGCCTGACGATGTAGCGGCCATCTTGCTATCGTTAGTTAATTAAAAGCCTGGCAGGCTAATCTCAATTATTAATTCACGGGTTTAAATACACGATCGCCATGAGGGCATATAACGAGCTAAACAAGCAATATATCAATGGGAAATGGGTAGATGGAGGTGAGGATATTGTTATTGAAAATAGCGACCCATTCTCCGGAGCTGTCATTCACACACTGCCTTCGGCAGGTAAAAAGGAAGTTAATGATGCATTTGATGCGGCTACAGAAGCAGCTAAAACATGGGCGGTATCGAACCCTTTGTACCGGCGCGGCCTGCTGCTGAAAGCAGCGGAATTGCTATTGCAGCGAAAAGATGAGTTTGTCGACTGGCTGACAAAAGAGGTAGGCAGTACCTATATCAAATCCATCATCGAAATACAGCAGGTGCATGATGTATTGGTTGAGGCGTCTTCATTTCCTACGCGCATGCATGGGCTTACCTTACAGTCGACTACTGAAGACAAAGAAACTTATGTGTATCGTAAGCCACTGGGTGTTATAGGCCTTATAAGCCCATGGAATTTTCCCTTGTATTTGTCTATGCGAACTATAGCTCCTGCATTGGGTACGGGAAATACGATGGTTGTAAAACCATCTGCATCATCACTGGTTACGGGAGGTACACTCATAGCTAAGTTATTTGAAGAAGCCGGGGTGCCTGCCGGGGTATTTAATGTTGTGGTTGGCAGCAGCGATGCTATTGGCGATTATTTTACACAACATGCCGGCGCCCGGATGATCTCCTTTACCGGCTCCACTGCCGTTGGAAAGCACATAGGAAAAATAACCGGGGAAGCGCTCAAACGATCGATGCTGGAATTAGGCGGCAATAATGCATATATCGTTTTAGAAGATGCAGATATAGACAAGGCCGTGGCTGCTGCTATATTCGGCAAATTTCTTCACCAGGGACAGCTGTGCATTTCTATAAACCGCATATTGGTTCATCAGAATATACTTGAAGCGTTTAAGGACAAATTCATAGAAAGAACAAAGCTGCTTACGGTTGGGGACCCGGCAGAAAAGTCAACTGTTATTGGCCCGGTAATCGACAACAAATCACTTAGCCGGATCACAGACATAATTCAAAGATCGGTGGAAATGGGCGCTATTGTGGAGACAGGGAATAAAGTAGAAGGCAACATTTTGTACCCTACTGTTTTAACCGGCGTAACTGCAGCGATGCCAATTTTTCAGAACGAGATATTCGGCCCGGCCGTTGGGCTGGTAGCTTTCAGGGATGATGATGAAGCTATACAACTGGCTAATGCCACAAGCTATGGCCTAAGCGGCGGAGTATATACACGCGATATATACCGCGGCATGAAACTGGCCCGAAAAGTAGAATCTGGCATGATACATGTCAACGATCAGACAGCAAACGATGAGGTGCACACACCTTTCGGAGGAGAGAAAGCATCGGGCATGGGCAGGTTTGGCGGAGATTTTATTATGAATGAGCTCACAACAGTGCAATGGGTAAGTGTGCAGGGCCAGGCAAGGCAATATCCTTTTTAAGATGCAATACCGAAAAATACAGAGGTAGCCACAGCCGTTTCCAGGATATATGACTTCCAGGAAGATCTTATTGAGGAAACGAATTTACAACAGAGGTTTTGGGTCGGCAATTGATTTACAGCGATAGGAGACGTGCTGTGGCTACTCTATTAAAAAAACACCCATTTTAAGATCACTATCACTTAAAAAAACAAAGAACATTTTATGAACAGGTTACTCAACAAAACAGCTGTGATAACAGGCGGCAACAGTGGCATAGGCCTTGCAACAGCAACGGAATTTATTGCCGAAGGCGCCAAAGTGCTTATTACCGGCCGCGATGAACATTCGTTAAACAATGCGCTTGAAGCATTAGGCAAAAATGCCGGTGGTATTATCTCTGACAGCTCAGACCTGAAAGCCATACGTGGGCTTAGCAAGCAGGTGTCGGCAACATTTCCTGCCATCGATATTCTTTTTATAAATGCTGGCATGGCAAAGTTTGCGCCGTTTGAAGAAATAACGGAAGCCCAATTTGATGAACAATTTAATACGAATGTAAAAGGCGCCTACTTTACTATACAACAATTACTGCCATTGATGAAGGTGGGAGGCTCTATAATACTTATGGGCTCAATTAATGCACATATAGGCCGGCCTAATGCGTCGGTATATTCCGCAACCAAAGGTGCATTGCTGACCCTGGCAAGAACATTGTCGTCGGAGTTATTGCCAAGGACGATCCGTGTAAATACGGTAAGTCCGGGGCCGGTAGCAACAGGGTTCAGAAGCAAGCTAGGGCTACCTGTTGATAAATTGCAGCAGATGGAACATGATACGATCACCAGTATGCCAATAGGCAGGTTAGGCACACCTGCCGAAATAGCAAAGATCGCCGTGTTCCTGGGTTCCGATGATTCCACCTTTGTGTTAGGCACAGAGTTAATTGCCGATGGCGGGTTCGGGATATTATAAGCAGGGCGCTAACCCTGTGATGCAGAACCATAGACAGAAATTATCAATTTTTTAAAAAAATCACCGATCATGCAAACAAGATTGAATATGGCTAAAGCACAGCCGGAAGCCTACCGTGTAATGGGCGCCGTGGATAAGTATGTGGGCACAACCGGCATCGACAACCTGCACCTGCAAATGATAAAAATAAGAGCCTCGCAAATTAATGGCTGTGCATGGTGTGTAAACATTCATACGCACGATGCGCGGCAGGCAGGAGAAACAGAGCAACGCATCTACCTGATGAGCGTATGGAAGGAAGCGGGCGCCGTCTTTACTGAAGAAGAACAATTACTCCTGGGCATGACCGAAGAGATAACGCTGATACATACGCATGGCCTTAGTGATGACCTGTACAATAAAGCCATTGCCCTATGGAGCGAGGAAAAAACAGCACAGGTTATCATGGCCATCGTCACCATTAATGCGTGGAACCGAATTGGTGTAGCATTAAACATGCACCCTCCGCTCAGAACATCGTAAAACAGAACCAATGATCACCAAATAAAAACAATTAAATCATGAACACTAAATATTTCTACATGTCATCTCTTTTGTCAATGGCCCTCACAGCAGGCGCCGATAATACCGTATATGCGCAAACCGAAGGACAAACGTCTTCTCCGGCACAATTAGTAGATGCCTTGCATACCACATTCGGCAACCATCATTCCCGGGCCGTACATGCCAAGGGCATTATACTGGAAGGGAGCTTTACGCCTGCACCGGACGCACCTAAATGGACAAAGGCGGCTCATTTGCAAAAAGAACACAGCAAAGTGGTTATCCGGTTCTCTGATTTTACCGGTATTCCTGATATTCCCGATAATTCCGGCTCCGCTAACCCACGTGGATTAGCTATTAAATTCATTATGAAGGATGGTAAAACAACCGATATTGTTGGTCATAGCTTTAATGGATTTCCTACGCCTAACTCAGATCAGTTTCGGGAACTGCTTTTAGCCATTGCCGCCAGCGGCCCGGATGCAGCTAAACCAACAAAGCTCGATAACTTCCTGGGAAGCCACCCCGTAGCCAAAACCTTTCTGACCACGCAGAAGCTGCCAGCCAGCTATGCAACCATTAACTATTTTGGCGTCAATTCCTTTAAGTTCACTACCGAAAAAGGCAACCAGCACTATATCCGCTACCAATTTGTACCGGTAGAGGGAGAGCATTTATTAACGCCCGATGAATTTGCACAAGCCGGCCCGGAATATTTAATGGAAGAAATTAAAGCCAGGGTCGCGAAGCATCCCTTCAAGTATAAAATGTATGCTGAAATAGCTGAGGAAGGAGATGAGATAGAAGACCCTTCCGTAGCGTGGCCCACTACCCGTAAAAAGGTCTTGCTGGGAACGATCGAAATAAACAAGCTGGCAACGAATACGCCGGAACAGGACAAGGCATTGTCTTTCATCCCCAACAATATCCCTGATGGTATTGAGACAGCAGACCCAATGTTGAATTTTCGCTCGAAAGCGTATCCTGTTTCGGTAAAAGAAAGACAATAAACTATAACTATTAAATACAACTGTGATGATCAAAAGTGGTGCGAAGATCTATTTATTTCTTTTCTACAGAAAAAGCGTCTTGTTGCAAAATGGTTTTCTAATGCTAATGACCATACTGGGCGCATGAAATGTGCTACACAGTGAATCGATAATTCGTACAACGATTCCGATAGTTTGTCAATTGTCGTTTTAACAGGTAACAGTAGTTTTGTGGTGAAATACAATTGGCAACCATCAATATAAGAATTGTAGTAAATTAGTAACCACTTACACCCTCTGCAATGGAAAATATAGTATTGCCTGAATTGGAACTAATGGCCTGGGAGCCATGTAAACAAACGCTTCACTTATACCTGCAAATAGCGGGTAAGATACAACTGGCCCTGATGCCACGAAAGAACCATTGGTGGAACATAACATTGCTTGTAAATGCGAAAGGGTTGATCACACACGTAATGCCTGCCGGCGACTTTACATTCCAGATCCTGTTTAATTTTCAACTGCACCAGGTGGAAGTCATAGTAAGCAATGGGAAATGCGAGGTCTTTCCATTAGTAAATGGGCTAAGTGCAGCCGACTTTTATAACAAGCTTTTTGCGGCTATGACCGCTTTAAATATTGAGGTTACAATCATTGCCTATCCTTATAATTTCCCAACTGATGATACACCTGTAAAAACACCCTTCAGCCAGCTTACGCAATATCACACTTATGATCCTGAATACGTTCAGCGGTTCTGGCAGATATTAATGTGGGCAAACGAAATTTTTGGTGGCTTTGGTGGTAAGTTTTATGGTAAAACAAGCCCTGTGCAATTGTTCTGGCACCACATGGACCTTGTTGTTACCCGCTTTTGCGGCCGGCGCGCTCCCCTGCTTCCTGCAGATGCTACTACTGCCAATAAAGAAGCTTATTCACATGAGCTTATCAGCTTCGGTTTTTGGGCGGGTGATGATAAGGTGAGAGAACCCGCATTTTATTCTTATACCTATCCATCTCCCGCAGGCCTGGATAAAGAACCGATAAGCCCGGCGGCAGCCAAGTGGGTAGATTCAAATGGCAGCCCTATGGCGTTGCTGATGTATAATGATATTCGTTTATTGCCAGATGCCAGGGAATCTGTGATGAGCTTCCTGGAAAGTTGTTACCGTGGAGGCGCGGGGTTATTAGGATGGGATATTTCAGATCTTGAAGTAAGGCCGTTAGATGAATTGTAAGGTAGGTGCGGGTGAGCACTTACAAACAGGCTGCACATATATAAATAGTGCAGCCAAATTTTCATATGCATAGATTTCTGTCAGTACTTGGTATCCTTGTTTTGCTTTTGCCGCAAGCCTATGCGCAGAGTGTGAACGATGATATCAATGAGTTGCGGCGGCAGCTTTCCAGGAGTAGTGTAGATACCGGCCGTGTCAGCCTTCTATTAAAGATAGCCGGGCAGCACGTAAACGCAGCATATAAAAATCATGATGACCTTGACAGTGCTTTAGCCCACGCAAATGCAGCAATGAAACTGAGCTGGCAGTTAAACACGGACAAGTGGAAAGGGCAGTGCTACCTGATGTATAGCAAAATATGTATGCAACAGCCAGATACAATAAAGGGAAGGGAATATGTATTGAAAGCCGGGGAATTATTCAAAAGCCTGAACGATAAAAATGGAATGGCGGATGCTTGTGTCGAGTTAAGCAGTTATTATGGTAATGGTGATTACCCCGAGGTGATCGCCACCCCGTCATTTCAGCAAAGGATAAGGCTGATGGAACAAGCGGAGGAGTTATATGAACAAGCTGGTAATAAACTAAAAGAGGCTAACGTGCTGAAACAGCTTGGCCAAGTGTACATGGATGCCGAGACCGACGAAAAAAAAGCGTTGCCGGTGCTATTTAAGGCCCAGGCGATATATCAGCAACTGCATTATGACAGGCTAGAGGATCTCTACAGAATGATATCCCGTGTTTTTCAAGTAACCGGAGACAACGAAAAAGCCATACAATATGGTTTACTGGCATTAAAAACCGCAGATGCGCTGCATGATAGTGATGGGATCGCCGAGATTTATAATAATCTTGGGCAGATATACTTCTACCTGGAACAATATGAAAAATCCAGGGAATACTATCAGCAAAGCTTTTCGTTCGCGGAGCAAAGCGATAAGCATATCGAACTCCTGCTAACAGTTGCAAACAGCCTGATAAATGCAAACAACCGGACAGGCAGGGTAAAACAGAATATTGAGTTTCTCGCCTACATGGAAAAGAAGCATCCGGTTATGTCTGCCGAGCAGCAAATACTTTATGATGCGGGTTACTTAGCTTGTTACCAGGTTTTGAAAGAATATAAGACCGCAGCGCCATATGCGGCGAGATTGGCAAAAATATCATCGAGTAAATCTCCCCATAATGGTATTCAGCCATTTATTTATTTCCCGCTGATCAGGTATTATTTGGCGACCGGCAATTATAGAAGTGCAAGAAAGTATTGCGCACTTAACGAACTGCATTGGCAGAAACTTAATTTCCCAAACAATATTGAGAAAAACTACCACTTATGGTACCGGGCCGACTCATGTCTTGGGGATACCAAGCAGGAACTTTTGCATTACCGCAAGTATATAACTATAAGAGACTCGCTGTTTAATAAAGAGAAAAGCAAGCAAATATCTGAATTGCAGATACAGTATGAAACCGAAAAGAAAGAACAAAATATTCAGCTGCTCACCAAACAGGCGCAGCTAAAAGAAACCCAGTTGGAGCGGGTAAAGCTTACAAAAAACATTATCATTGGCGGTGCTGTGATGCTGGCCATATTGCTGGGGCTGGGTTATAACCGCTACCGGCTGAAACAGCGTAGTAACAGGCTGCTGGAGGCTCAGCAAAAAGAGATTAGCCAGAAAAATAGCTCCCTTAGTAAATTGCTGGAGGAAAAAGAATGGCTTATAAAAGAGATCCACCACCGGGTGAAAAATAATCTGCAGATAGTAATAAGCCTTTTAAACACGCAATCCCATTACCTCGATAACGAGGCCGCAGTTGCCGCCATAATTGAAAGCCAGCACCGCATGCAAGCTATGTCGCTCATACACCAAAAACTGTACCAATCAGAAAATGTAACTTCAGTTGATATGCTGGTATACATTAGCGAACTTGTCAATTATCTGCAAGATAGCTATGATACCGGCCACCGTATCCTATTCAGCCAGGATGTCGAAAGGATCGACCTGGATGTTAGCCAGGCTATACCTGTAGGGTTGATCCTCAATGAGGCTATTACAAATGCCATCAAGTACGCATTCCCTTGTGGCGCCACAGGAACAATTACTATTGTAATGAACCGTGCTATGGGTAATAACATTTTGCTCAGCATTAGCGATAACGGCATAGGCATGGTTGACGATACTAATAAAGTAAAGAACAATTCCCTGGGCATGAGCCTGATGAAAGGCCTTGCCAGCCAGCTAGGAGGCACTTTTACGATATATAGCAGTAATGGGTTTAAAAACGAGATCGAGTTTCCTTATGTTTAACCTTCTATCTGTTGCTGATGTTGTGGCATCCCATTTGATGCAACCATCTGCGCCAAAATGGAACTGGTATTTGAAATTACTATTTTTGCCGGGCTGGTTTATCATGAGCCAGGCATTACCTGGTATTGCCCAGACCGACAACGTGAGATCACTGTCTTCGGAAACAATGTCGCTAAAACAAAGTCAGGGAGATACAAATCGCCTGAATTTGCTTTTACAAATAAGCAACAAATATTTATCAAAAGATGAGCATCCGTCTGCCCTGGATAGTGCGTTGTTATATGCCAAGCGTGCCGAGAATTTATTACAAACCTTAAACAATAGTAAAAAAGAAGGTGATGTATATTTATTGCTGGCCAACATATATAATGAAAAGAGAAACCTGGTACAAGGAAAAGCATTTGCACAAAAGGCGATCAACTATTTTAACAAATATGGGCCTGAGAAGAAATTTGCTGAGGCATATGTTGCTGTAGCAAAAAACTATGAAGCGAATGATACCGGAGCAACGGGTATAATACATCTGGCAGAAAAAGCAATAAAAATATTTGATAAGGAGAATGATAGAATTAACAAAGCAGGTGCATTAAAAGATATCGGGTTCCTATTAATGGTGCAGGGAAAAATGGACAGCGCGCTGGTGAAATTACAGCAAAGCCTGGCTGTCTATAATTCCATCGGGTACGCACAAATCCAGGAGGTTTATTCATTGATAGGCGCTTCATATACCCAGCTTGGGAATACCCAAGAGGGATTAAATTACGAATTGAAAGCTGTAAGAACAGCAGAGCAATTAAATGACACATCGCATGTAGCCGGGACTATTTACGATTATGTTGGCATTACCTATTCGCGGATACAACAAAATGACAAGGCAGAAGAATACTTCAGAAAGGCATTGGTGATCGCAACAAGGGTTAACGATACTGACCTTGTGATATTGCTGGCATGTAATATTGCACAGATCTTATCATTAAGAAATGAGCAGGTGGAAGCGCGTTCTTTCCTACAGGATGTTATAAAAAAATATCCCCATATACGTGATAATTTTTCGCGTTTACAGATCTGTACCCGCCTGGTAAGCCTGAGCATGAAATTAGGAGATTATAAAAATGCAGCAATATATAGCAATCGCCTGGTTGCTGTTTGTGACGAATTTCCTGAAAACTCTCCGGCTAAAGTTACTGCCTATGGCCTGCTTATCCGGTACTTCTTTCAAACAAATCAACTTGACCGGGCTGAGCAATATCTGCGCCAATATGAGCAAATCAGCAGCGACGATCACCTTATAGGCGATCTAAAGCAGGTTCACTATTGGGGGTATATGTTAGATTCGGCCAGAGGCAATTATCTTTCGGCTCTCGCTCATTACAAATTATTTAAAACTTTCGATGACTCCTTAATTAATGAAACTAAAAGCAGGCAAATAGTACAACTGCAAATACAATATGAAACTGAAAAAAAAGATAAAAATATACAGTTACTTACCGACCAGGGTTTATTGCAGAAAACACAGTTCAACCACATGAAACAATCCCGCAATATCATGATCGGAGGTGCGGTAATGCTGCTATTACTTATGGGACTTGGCTATAACCGTTACCGGCTGAAACAACGGAGCAACAGGCAACTGGAAGCAAAGCAGCAGGAGATCAACCGGAAAAATGACACGTTGACGCAACTGCTGCAGGAAAAAGAATGGCTTGTAAAAGAGATACACCACCGCGTAAAAAACAACCTGCAAATAGTGATGAGCCTGCTCAATACCCAATCGTTATACCTCGACAATGAGGCTGCGGTAGCAGCTATCCACGAGAGCCAGCACCGCATGCATGCTATGTCGCTGATACACCAAAAGTTATACCAGGCTGAAAATATTGCTTCTGTGAACATGCACTTTTATGTCAGTGAGCTTATTGATTACCTGGTTGATAGTATTGATACCGGCAGGGAAATACAATTTATGCAAGAGGTAGACCCAATAGAGCTTGACGTGGCACAGGCAGTACCGGTTGGGCTAATTCTAAACGAGGCGATCACCAATGCTATAAAATATGCTTTTCCCGGCGATGAAGGGGGAACAGTAACCGTAATAATGAAGAAAACCACTGATCGTAAGATTTCACTGTGCATTAGCGATAATGGCATCGGATTGCCGGAAAACTTTGATAGTGTAAAGAGTAATTCGCTTGGCATGAGCTTAATGAGAGGTCTTTCTGATCAGTTGGGAGGCGCCTTCAGCATAAAAAATGATGCAGGCCTGAAAATTGAAATGATATTTCCGTATGTTGCCTCCATCAATGTTGTGTAAAGCAGATTTGTTCACAACAATAAAAAGCTTCGGTTTGTGGGTGAAAAGTTATTAATTGTAGAAGATGAATTTATAGTGGCAAATGATCTGCGCCTTGTACTGGAGCAGGCGGGCTACCAGGTGTGCGGTATTGCGGCCTCTGTAGAAGAAGCAAGGTCAATTATTAAGAAACACCAGGTAGATATCGTATTACTGGATATACACTTAAAAGGTAAGTTAACAGGGATCGATCTGGCGAAGGAACTTAAGGAAGAAAACATCGCTTTCGTATATCTTTCTGCCAACTCAAACCAGCAGATACTTGAAGCTGCAAAAGCTACAGAACCTTACGGTTTTCTTGTAAAACCGTTCCGGGAGAGGGATGTGCTGGTGACATTGGATATTGCCCGGTACAGGCATAAACACAGTGTAGAATCGAAGTTAAGACAAGAATCTGTGTTGGGTATAATGTTTGCAGATATCAGTACCCACAAGACTGCCTGGCAGCAAAAATTACTGGAAACTGCAACAGCGCTTCAATCTTACATACCTTTTGATTATTTCACGGTTTGCCTCAGAACACCGGAAGAACCTTTTATTAACGGGTGCAGCTTTTTGAGGATAGGATTTAATGAATACCAGGTATTAGGCGCCAAAGAATTGTCAGTTGTTTCCGGCCTTGCTGAAGCAAAACTTTACAACCTGTTCCTTGCTGCACCAGTTGGTAAGATGGCCGCAGTATTCAATGGCAAAGAATTTGATGCTAATTGCAATGGAAATGCATTAAAGAAAATGTATGCAGATACATTTCAGTTAGCTGCAGAACTTTCTTTTCCGCTGTTTATATCAAATGATCAAGTGGTCACTTTTTCCTTTTTCAGCCGTAATGTGAAGGCATATCATTCAGAGCATCTGGCATTGCTTATCCGCCTGCAGCAGCCGTTATCTGCTATAGCCGACAGTATGCCAGTGGTAGAAAAAAAACAGTTGTATGATGAACCGGTAACAGACAACAGACAGGGTAAGAAAAATACCCCAGTACCCAGCTTTGATGGCATAGTAGGTAACAGCTCTTCTTTGCTATATGTGCTTGACCTGATCACCCTGGTAGCGCCTTTGGATGCATCGGTTTTAATACTTGGCGAGAGCGGTACAGGAAAAGAGAGGATAGCTGATTCTATTCATCAACGCTCCCCAAGAAAAGATAAGCCACTGGTAAAGATCAATTGTGCTACGCTGCCTGATACATTAATAGAATCAGAGCTATTTGGCCATGAAAAAGGTGCGTTTACCGGCGCTGTAGAAAGAAAGATCGGCAAATTTGAGCTGGCATCGGGCGGAACGATCTTTTTAGATGAAGTAGGAGAACTGCCACCTGATCAGCAGGTAAAACTATTGCGGGTATTGCAGGAAAAAGAAATTGAACGTATAGGTGGTAAAGCCCCGATAAAAATAGATGTGCGCGTGATAGCGGCTACTAACAGGAACCTGGAAAAAGAGGTAGCTGAACGCCATTTCCGATTAGACCTTTATTACAGGCTCAATGTCTTCCCCATACTACTGCCTGCGCTCAGAGAGCGTAAAGAAGATATTCCTCAACTGGCAAATTATTTTGCAAAAAGATTTTGCTCGAAGTTCAACAAATCATTTTCGGGGATAAAAGGGCAAATGATGTCGGAGTTAGAAGCTTATCATTGGCCCGGAAACATAAGGGAACTGGAAAATATCATTGAGCAGTCTGTAATACTTAACGACGGCAAATCAGAAATATCGCTGAAACGTGTTTTGCCACATACGTTAAACACCGAAAGTAATGGTGTGACGCCAGTGACTACCGTAACATCGCTGGGAGACATTAAGAATAATATGCAGCGAAGCGAAAAAGAATACATTTGCTCCATTTTGAAAAAAACCAATGGGCGAATAAGAGGGAAAGGTGGCGCAGCAGAGCTGCTTAATCAAAAGCCGACAACTCTTGAGTCGCGTATCGCAAAACTAGGTATCAAAAAAGAAGACTTTTACTAACACCTACTCCGAAAAACCCGTAGATAAAGATCTGCTAACTCCGAACATTTCGGAGTTTTTTTTACCTAATAAATATTAAATTTAATAAAATATTAAATTTAATAAATTGATTAACAATGATGTTTACAATAATAATAATAATATTTAAAATAATTAAAAAAACGGTACACAAATGGACCATTAATGATAAAACAATGAAAAATGGGAAATTATCTATCAGTCCAGCCAGTGAGGACACAAGACATGGCAGAGTTGCTCTCATTTGGTACAAATGCCCAAGCGCTCTTTAATATACAGAGCATCAATGATTGTGAAATGAACAACAGGAATAAAGAGCCTAGCCGGTTTCACTGCGGCTTCTTTACTATTCTATGGGTGCGGAATGGGTCAGGTACCTGCGTGATCGACACCAGTAAAATAGAGATAGCATGCGATACGGTTTATTTTGTAAAACCAAGCCAGGCGCTACGTTTCCATCCTGCTGAAAATACAGAGGGTTATATGATCAGCTTCTCACGATGCTTCCTGCATGCTTATGAAGAGAATGCTCACTACCTGTTAGACTCAGGCCTTTTTGATGCATATGCCGCGGCGGCAATCATACCTGTGGATGCACAAGCCGATGGAGAGATGGAGTCGCTTGCCAGGCGCATGGCTGGCGAGTTTCATCATCCGGGTGCAGGCAGAAATGAGATGCTGCGTGGACTGCTAAAAATATTTCTACTATATCTAAGCAGGCAGTATGAGCAAGGTAATCATCAATATTACCGGCAAGGAAACAGCCTGCTGGTAAAAAAGTTCTTTGCCCTCCTTGAAAAGAAATTCATTACCAGCAAAATGGTCTCGCAGTATGCATGTGAGCTCGCGGTTACATCAAATTACCTTAATGAAACGATCAAGAAAATAACTGGTTTTCCTGCAAGTCACCACATTCAGCAGCGGGTAATACTGGAGGCAAAAAGAAAAGCGGTCTATGAAGAGCTTAATATGAAAGAGGTAGCCTATAAGTTGGGCTTCGATGATTCCTATCATTTCAGTAAATACTTCAAAAATGCCACAGGAATCAATTTTACAGAATTTAAGAGAGGTATTGCCGGGCAGTTTGCCTATGCCTGATGTAAAATGAATAAGGCGCAAAGAAATGAGCCGCGGACACATATTTTAAGATAAAATGACATCAGCAATGTCCACACTCACTTACACACATGAACCAACCTGGCAGGATGTAGCCTACAATTCGACGTTAATGGACTATTGCCGAGTAGTTAATCTTACGCTTATCAGCACAAAAGCGGTAGCTGAAATATTGACTTTGGTATTTGGATATAAGCTTTTTCACCAACGGGGAAACTGTTCGAGATTTATTACCGACGATAATACAAATGCCCGTATTGTGGAACTTAATGAAGATACCTGCGACTGTGCTTTGCGTGGTAGAGGCAACAGGCTCCAGGAACTTCTGCTGCATGTACGGAACAAAGATTTTTCCTTCTCTATTTACATGCTGGAAAGTGACGATGTACTTTTTGAATTTAAGCCAGCCAGCCAGTTTATTTCCATATAGTATGTTAAGTATTTGCCATCCGCTCAAAAACCCAAATATCATTAAGCTATGCACAAAATTGTAATTATCTCATCCAGCATTCGTTTTGGCAGGAACAGCCACCGGGTAGCGCAGTTCCTGTACAACTATATTGTGGAACGCAGCCTTGCCGATATTGAAATACTGGATCTTAAAGAGTGCAACTTCCCCATTTTTGAAGAGCGTTTAAGATCCCTGCCAGACCCTTCTCCGGCTGTACTGGAAGTGTCTGGCAAAATAAAGAAAGCTGACGGGGTCATCATTGTAACACCTGAATACAATGGAGGCTATCCTGCAAGCCTGAAAAATTTAATTGATCTTTTGCTCGATGAATGGAAACGGAAACCGATTGCAGTTGCAACTGTTTCCAAGGGGCAGTTTGGAGGGGCGCATGTAATTACTTCACTGGTTTTTTGCCTGTGGAAGATAGGGGCAATAGTGGTTCCCGCCACGTTCGCGGTGGCAAAGGTGGAAACCGCCTATGATGCGAACGGCTCGCCTGCAAACAAGGAAGTATCGGATAGCATAGCAAAATCATTTGCAGGAGAGCTGCTATGGTGCATTGAAGCTACAAGCTGCATGAAAATATCTGCACAAATGCAGACAACGGGTACCGAGGCTTAACCGGCCTGTAAATATTTTAACACCATTAATGACTAAATAAAAATAAACAACATGAAAACAAAATTGCTCTTCACACTACTGGCCGCTTCATTGTATGCGATCAACTCCTTTTCACAAACAAATAAAAACCAAAACAACATGCCAAACCAAAAAAGCACAACAGTATTGTTTATTACAGGCGCATACGTCAGCAATAGTTCGTGGGACGAATGGATACCTTACTTCGAGCGCATGGGTTATACTTGCATAGCGCCTGCTTGGCCTTATAAAGATGCCCCTGCAGCACTATTGAGAAGCCGCCAGCCTAACCCCGATATAGCCTCAATCAGGTTAACCGAGTTAGTGGATTATTATGCAGATATCATTAAGAAAATGCCGGAGCCACCCATTCTTATAGGCCACTCTATGGGCGGCCTTATTACCCAGTTATTACTTCAGCGCGGGCTTGGCGCTTATGGGGTAGCCATTCATTCTGTGCCTACAAATGGCGTGAATACATTTAAATGGTCGGCATTAAAAGCTGGCTTCAAAGGGCTTGGGTATCTTACGTCTACCCGAAAGGCTTATCTCATGTCTTTTAAGAACTGGCAGTACGCTTTTACTAATGGCATGCCACTAGCCGAGCAAAGAGCAGCATATAACAAGTATGTGATACCAGAGTCGAAACTAGTGAGCAGGGACTGGATGACGAAAGCGGCTAAGGTTGATTACCGCAAGCCCCACGCTCCATTGCTATTTATTTCCGGCAGTACAGACCATATTATTCCCGCATCATTTAATTACTCCAATTACAAAAAATACGCTGATAGCAATTCTATCACAGATTATAAAGAGTTGCCTCGCAGAAATCATTTTGTGCTTGGACAACCTACCTGGAAAGAGGATGCAGATTATATATTGGAATGGCTAAATAAAAATAAGAACTCGCTGGTACGCAATCAATAAAGTCTTTTATCGACAAAAGAACAATATATTTTAATATGCCCGCCGAGCTGCTTCACAAATAAATAAGAATGGCTCCCTTTACTGCAATTTTTCTCACACACAATCTCCCGAAGAAAGCAAACACCCCTGAACTTCAACAGAATCAGGGGTTTTGTTATTTTAGCGGAGGCGAAGGCAGACGATAGCAGCTTTAGCAACGACCTTAAAAGATCATCAATGATCTGACAAAAATATCAGCAGGGGTATGGGCTGTGCGTATATGTTATCATGGTTCAGCGGCCTTGTTCATTTCGCACTTATTTTTTTATACATTTATATATACAAGTACATTTTTTTCAGTGATCATTTTACCTGGTTTCAAAAAGGTTTTATGAAACCACTACTTTAATAACGACCTTCTTGAAACAGCTAATATTTTACAAGTATCTTTTGCTGATCAGCCTTGTTATTTATTGTTGTGTATCGTGCGACAAAACAGAGGAAAACTATACAACAGAGGAAAAGCAGCTGAGTGTAAAAAGTGATAGCGTTGTAAAATGGTTTTCTGAGGGCAAAATGACTAAATCGGCCCATTTGCTGGACTCACTATTTGCACGTGGTGAAAATTCCAGCCCTTATGCCCGGTACTTGTATTATGCAGATACGGGTATAATGGAGGATCATTACCAACGGTATGAGAGCTATAGCAACTATGCGGATAGCGCGATAATGACGCTGGAGAAAAATAACCTGACAGACAGGCACCGGGCAGAATATATCAATGCGCTGCTGGCGAAGGGGAATGCGCTTTGTGCGTTAACTGATTATAAAGATGCCTATGAATATTATTTTAAAGTAAAGGTGATAACGGATGAGCACCCCGAACTACGCATTCCCACTACGTACATAAACAGTATTGCTATGGCATTGTACAGGCAAAAACAGTTTGGGGATGCGGCCTATTATTTCCGGCTCGACTTTAGTAATGCTTCGAAGCTAGATAGCAACCTGCAGCGGCGTTACAGCTACAGGATGCAGGAGCTGCTGAGCAATATTGGCTTATGCTATAATGAGCTGTATATGCAGGATAGCGCCCTCTATTTTTACGATTCGGCCATGAAGTTCATTACCGTTCATTCTGGCGATTTTGGGGCGAAGATACTGGCTGAGAAAGCCACAGGAGTAGTTTTAGGTAATATGGCCTCCGTGTACATGGATAAAAATTCGCTCGACACTGCGGAGCGATTGCTTAAAGAGAGCATCAGCATTAACATGCAGCCGCTCTATGAAAATGATGATGCCCAGAGAGCTATCCGGAAACTTGCAGAGCTATACTACCAAAAAAACGAGATGGACAGTATGTACCAGACCATGCAGGTATTGCAAAGCACACTAGACACTATTAAGAGCGACGATGTGCGCATAGGGCTGAAAAGGCTAACATACCTGTACTATAATAAAAAGGGCGATGAGCTAAAGTCGCTAAGGAGCTTTAAGGATTATATTAATGACAGGGATTCTACACATCTTGTACGCTCCCAGGCTATACCCGGTGGTATTTTGCATGAGCTTAAAAATAAGGAACAGCAATACCACATCTTTCACCTGGAGAAAGATAAGCAGGCAGATAAGATGGCGCTGCTGGTGGCTGTGATCATTTCTTTGATAGTGACCATCTCCGGGGCTGTGCTGTGGCGTAACTTCAGGAAGATATCTGTGCTGCATAAGCAGGTGAGCGCCCAAAAAAAGGAGCTAGAAAACAGCAGCCGCGAAAAAGACCGGATACTAAATGTGGTGGCCCACGACCTGCGCAGCCCTATGGGCGCGATATACAGCCTTACTGATATGCTGCTTGAAGACGATGGCCCGGCTATTCCGCTCACTTATGCGCTAACTACTATACGCACAGTGTCTAACAACTCTATGGAACTGATAAAAGAGCTGCTGACGATAAGTAATGTAAATAACGAAAGCCTGCAACTGGAAGACGCCGATCTCAACGAATATATGAGGGAGAACGTGGCGGTGCTGCAACTCAATGCCAACGCCAAGCAGCAAACCATTAGGCTGACTCTTCCAGAAGCCACAAAGACGATTGCCATTAGCCGTAGTAAAATGACAAGGGTGATGGCGAATATTGTGGGTAATGCGATAAAGTTTTCGGCAGAGGGAGGGTTGATAGATGTGGCGGTGACGTACCATATGGCAACAGCTACCGTAGCGGTAAAAGACCAGGGTATAGGCATACCTGAAAAACTGAAGGACGGCATATTTGAGCTGTTCACCGATTCTAAAAGGAATGGAACCAACGGGGAAACGTCGTTTGGGCTGGGACTTTCAGTGGCTAAGGAAATAGTGGAAGCGCATGGCGGCCGGATATGGTTTGAGAGCGAGGAAGGTAAGGGCGCTACTTTTTACTTTGAGATCCCTTTTAATAAACCTGCTGCCTGACTATTTTATTTCAGTATAGGTATCAGCTTTTTCAGCTCTTTGGTGTAGCCGGGGGTTATCTGGATTGACCTGTAGGGAGTCTTTATTTCTTCGTTGTTAATTTCCGTTACATAGCATAGCTGCACGGCTTCGGCACGGTTTACCTGAACAAATTCGCGGTGCAGCCTTTGTGGTAATATGTATTGGAGGGTTTTGGGCAGGGTGCTTCTTATGAAGTACTCTACTTTATCTGTAGCATTATAGATGCAGGTATAGTTCTTGTCGGACCTTAGATAGACGATGTCTTTCCAGAGGAGCTTTTTGTATTTGCTGCCGTTTTTTACGAAGAGGAATGGGAACTCCTCCTCTGCCACCATTGAGGTATGCGGCACTACATGGTTGGTGAAATTGTTGAGCGCAATTTGTATGGTGCCTACCAGCGATGCTATGTGTACCGGCTTGGTGAGGTAGGCTGATGGCCGGGCTTCGATGGCTTCTTTTACCTGGTCGCTGCCTACGTTGGACGTAATGAAAATGAAGGGCTTTTTATACTTGTCGTGAATGATCTTGCCCAGTTCTATTCCTGAGTTTTTGCGGTCGAGGTTGATGTCGAGCAGCACCACGTCGTATTCGGCTGTGGCAAGTAATTGCAGTGCACTGCTGTAGGTGCTGGCAGTGCCGCTTACGGTATAACCCACATCGAGCAGGCTGGCACTGAGTATGTTTATCCAGACCTCTTCATCTTCGATGATCAGGACGCTGGTTTCATTTGACATTGTAGCGCTTTTTTTGATTTAGACGGAGGGTGATTGATATATTGTATATAATGCTCCTTCGTCTTAATCCCACAAAATAGGGCTTTATTCCCTGATTTCGCCGTGTTCGTTCCCAATTAACCAAAAGGTGTGAAATGGCGCTATACTATTGCTATAAGGTATATCAGGCCAAAGTTGTATACCAGCATATAAGCAGCAGTAACAATTACAAAGAAACATCACACATAAAACAAAGACCATGCAAGAGCAACAAGTACGAGGCATTTTAACAGGTGGTGCAAAACACTTACGGACAATTCAGCGGGCATTCCTGATCATTCTCTGTGCGGCATTGCCGGGGAAGATATTTGCAACGACAACTACTTTCAACTATACAGGCGCCGTGCAGATGTATACCGTGCCGGCGGGGATAAACAGCATATCTGTAGATGCGAGGGGTGCCAGGGGAGGCGGATCTTCCGGCGGTAATGGCGGAAGGGTTGTTGCCAATCTTGCCGTAACGGCTGGCCAGGTATTAAACATATTTGTTGGTGGAGCAGGCCAAGACGCGGGCGGCAGTACGCCCGGGGGCTATAATGGCGGTGGCCACCAGACCTTAGCTGTTTATGGTAGCAGTGGAGGTGGCGCGTCAGACATCCGTACTGGCGGCACAGCACTTGCTAACAGGGTGATCGTTGCCGGTGGTGGTGGTGGTGGTAGTTTCGCAGGCGGCGCAGGCGGTGGCCTGACAGGTGGTGACGGCATCTCAGACCCGGCTTATCCCAGCTTGCAGGGGTTTGGCGGCTCGCAGATCTCGGGTGGAACTCCTGGCCTCGCAGGCGGCGTTTCTTATGGCGATTACGGAGTTCTGGGATTTGGAGGAAATGTAAACGATGTATTAAGCTCCACCCCCTTTACAACCGGCGGTGGCGGCGGTGGTGGCGGTTATTATGGCGGTGGCGGTGGCGGCAGTGGCATTAATCCTGGCGATCCAGTTGGTTTAGTCGAAACCGGCAACGGTGGCGGTGGTTCTTCTTATACTGATGCTGTACTGGCTACATCGGTTTCGCATACACAAGGCTTTAATGGAGGCGACGGGATTGTTATTGTCTCGGCTGTGATTATTACACCAACGGCAACTACATTTAATGAAACCGGTGGTATGCAAACATATACTGTGCCAGCAGGGGTAATCAGCTTACATGTAGATATACGGGGCGCTAAGGGCGGTGGTCCCGGTGGTGGCAATGGCGGAGAGGTAACTGCCGATCTTGCTGTAACAGCAGGCCAGGTATTGAACATCTTCGTTGGGGGAGCAGGGGCGCTCCCTGGAGGCCTTGGAGGATATAATGGCGGAGGTAGAGTTTCGTCAGCTAGTCCCGGTGCTACCGGAGGCGGTGCGTCAGATATCCGTATAGGTGGCGTAGACCTTACCAGCAGGGTGATCGTTGCCGGCGGTGGCGGCGGCGAGCCTGGGGGCGGCAATGGCGGAGGCCTGACAGGCGGCAATGGCGGGACGTCTCCAGTTGATAGCTATTTTTTATCAGGTCCAGGTGGCACACAGACCGGCGGTGGCGCATTGGGATATGGAGAAGACGCGGTTGCCCTGGGCATGTATCCGGTCTTTGTCATTGTCAATGGCGCTGGCGGCGGTGGTTATTATGGTGGTGGCTGTGGAGGCTTAATATACGAACCCATTAGTTTGTTTTCTATTATTTATACTTATAGCGTTGGTGGCGGCGGTGGCGGGTCTTCCTACACCGATCCTGTACTGGCCACATCGGTTTCGCATACACAAGGCTTTAATGCAGGGGATGGGGTTGTTACGATCCTGCCTATAATGATCACGGGAACTTCGACTTTATGCACCGGCAGCAGCACCACTTTAAGCTACGCCACCACAGACGGTGTGTGGGCCAGCGACAATACAGGTGTTGCTACTGTAGGGTCAACTACGGGCGTTGTTAGCGGCATTATAGCTGGCACGGCGACAATTTCTTATATAACCCCAGGAGGAACGGCATCGACTGTTGTTACGGTTGCCGGAGCGCCCCCTATTTCAAGTACCGGAGATATCACCCAGTCTATGTGCAACAATGTAGTGACTTATTTACCCTCTATAACGGGCGCGACTTCAACGTCATTTGTTTTCAGCGGCGCGACTACATTGACGGGCAGCGGAACAGGCTCCGGCCAGACTTTTGGCAACGGCACTACACAAGTCTTCGTTATCGCCGGTAACGCATGTGGTATTGATACCAGCCGCTTTGCGGTAACTATAATCAGCTCGCTTATCGTAAATGCTGTTAGTTTAGCGGGTTGCGGCGGTGGAAACGGAGGCCGTATAGCGGCGTTTGTTGAGAACGAGATAGGAGGTTTAGGAATTACCTATCATTTGACCGGGCCTACAACACCTCCTCTTCAAAACAATGGCAGTTTTACATTATTAAGCCCGGGTGTATATGAAGTATTTGCAGCATCCTCCAATTGCCCAATACTAGGCGGTTTTGCTACAGTAACGGTATCTGCCAACCCACTGCCAACCGTTACTGCTACGCCGGCCAGTGGACCGTGCAGTGCGACCGATGGCAACCTGGTAGCTACGATCACAGGCCTTACCACCCCTCCATACACCTACGCATGGAGCAATTCGACCTCGCTGGCTACTGCCACCGGGCTGGCGGACGGTACCTACTCAGTAACCGTTACAGATGGTAATGGATGTACAGGAACAGCGTCGGCAGCAGTGGGCGCTTCAAACCCTATTTCTTTCACGGCGACAGCTACACAGCCCACGTGCGTTGTGGCTACCGGGAGTGTGTCGCTAAGTGTGCCCACGGGCGGCAATGGCGGTATCAGCTACAACAGCACACCTACAACGGGCCTCACCGCAGGGAATTACACCTATATAGCTACAGACATTAATGGCTGCAGCGCATCGCATACGGTTACGATAAATGCCCAGCCTGTGTTTACGCTTACTTCTACAATAACACAGCCAACGTGCAGCTATAACACCGGCAGCATATTAATAAGCGGCAGTTCAGGCAGCGGGCCGGGCAGCACCATTCTTAATGCGGGTGGCCTGGGTGCGGGTAATTATACTTATACCCTTACAGATGCCTACGGATGTACAGGCACTACAACGGCTGTAATAACAACCCCACCGGCTATCAACTTCACCGCTACTGTGACGCAGCCGACTAGCGTTGGCGGCACGGGCAGTGTGGCGCTGAGCGCAACCGGGGGCACAGGCGCGTTTACCTACAGCGGCAGCGCTACAACGGGATTGAATGCGGGCACCTATACTTATACGGTTACGGATGCTAATAGCTGCACGGCTACTACTACGGCAGAGGTAACGGCACCATTGGTAATGACAATAACAGGGACTACAGACCTATGCGCCGGCAGCAGCACAACCTTGACTTATGCCACCTCAGCCGGTACATGGACCAGTAGCGATATAGCTATTGCAACAGTTGGCTCGGCAACAGGAATTGTGACAGGTGTTGCAGCAGGTACGGCTACTATTTCTTATGCGATCAATGGCGAATGGATCACCAGCATTGTAACAGTTCATTCAAGCCAGAGTGTATTCGTTGCCCCGGTTGCGGCGATATGCCTGGGCAGTACATCTGATGGCTTAGGCGGCGGCGTGGGAGGATCAGCTATATCTGCAGTTTGGTCTGATGACGGGGCCGGAGGTACGTTTGCAAACAACTCAGGCTTTACGCCGGCCACAGCGACCTATACTTCAACCGGATCTTCTGCAACACCGGTAACTTTGACACTGACGACACATGGCACTGCTACCTGCAACAGTGCATCGGCAAGCGTCTTATTGACGATTAACCCCTTACCCAGTGTTATTGCAACACCAACAAATGTATCGTGCAATAGCGCTAACATAGGCCATCATAACGATGGCACTGTATCCCTGTCAATTACCGGTGGTACACCTTCCTATTTATATATATGGAGCAATGGCTCATCGCAGGCAACTGCTACTGGCCTGCCTACCGGCACCTATAACGTAACCGTGTTAGATGCAAACCATTGCCATGGATCGGCTTCGGCAACTGTAGGCCAGCCAACAGCAGTCGGTTTTACAGCTACCGTTACACAGCCAACATGCAGTTACAACACAGGCAGTGTATTGCTGGGTGGCGAAAGCGGCGGTACAGGGGCCATAGTTCATGCCGAGGCTACAGCAACAACAGGCCTAACGACGGGTCATTATCACTACGTAGCCGAGGACGATAATGGCTGCGAGGCTTCTCAAATAATTGTCATCACTAATCCTCCGGCAATCAGTTTCGCAGCAACCGTTACGCAGCCCACCTGCACTACTACCGGCAGTGTGGCGCTGAGCGCAAGCGGCGGCACAGGCGCGTTTACCTATAGTGGCAGCGCTACAACGGGATTGAATGCAGGCAACTATACTTATACGGTTACGGATGCTAATAGCTGCACGGCTACTACTACGGCGGTGTTAGTTGCCAGCCCTTCGACACCGGATGCGGCAACCATATCTGGCGAGGGTACGGTATGCGTGGGCGCAACCACGACGCTGACAAGCAGCACAACGGGGGGTACCTGGAGCAGCGGCAATATCTCTATAGCCACAGTAGGCAGCACCGGCATAGTGACCGGTGTACATGACGGAACTGCTACCATAACCTATGCAGTGAGCAGCGGGTGTGGCACTGTAACTGCAACAGCAGTGGTAACAGTAAATACGCTGCCGACAGTGGCAGGAATAGCAGGAGCGGCAACGGTATGCCGTTTTGCAACAACTACGCTTACAGATGCAACAGTGGATGGCGTGTGGAGCAGCGACAATATTACAGTTGCAGACGCAGGCAGCACAGGTATTATTACCGGTGTTAGCGGCGGCATTGCAACGATCAGCTATACTATAACTAATAGCTGTGGCACAGTAAGGGCAACAAAAACGATCACGGTGACGCCACCACTTGATGTAGCGTCTATATCTGGTGTGGCAACCGTTTGCGCTGGGGCGCAAACTACATTTACCGATGTAACAACCGGCGGCGTATGGAGCAGCAGCAACGCATCCATAGCTACTGTGGGGAGTACCGGTGTGGTTACAGGTGTAGGGGCAGGCACTACGATCATCACTTATTCCATTAGTACCAGCTGCGGTACTCAAGGGAATCTGAAAGCAATGACCGTGAACCCGCTGCCAGCAGTAGCCGCTATTTCAGGTACAGGCGCCATCTGCTTCGGCGGTGCGCACCTTACGTTGACGGAGGCGACAAGCGGCGGCACATGGAGCAGCAGCGCTACCGGGGTTGCCGTCATTGGCAGTACAGGAGTGGTTACCAGTATGAGCGCAGGAACAGCAACAATAAGCTACACAGTAACAAACAGCTGTGGCCCAACAAAAGCAACAGCGATAGTAACCGTGAACATGACGCCAACCGTGGCAACCATAGCAGGTGCCGCAACGGTGTGCCAGCTGGCAACAACTACGCTTACGGATGCAACCGCAGGTGGGGTATGGAGCAGCAGCAATACTGCTATAGCTGCAATAGGCAGTACAGGTATCGTGACAGGAATTAGCGGTGGCAGTGCCACTATCAGCTATACCATAACCAATAGCTGTGGCACAGTAAGGGCAACGAAAACAATAAGGGTGGCACCAGTACCTAATGTATCAGCTATATCTGGTGCAGCAACGATTTGCGCAGGGGCGTATACTATATTTACCGACGCCACAACCGGCGGTGTGTGGAGCAGCGGCAGCGCATCCGTAGCTACGGTGGGAACTGCCGGTGTGGTTACCGGTGTGGCAGCAGGTACTGCGATGATTAGCTACTCTATTACCAATAGCTGCGGTAGTGAAGGGTATCTGCAATTAATAACTGTAAACCCGCTGCCAGCGGTAGCCGCTATTTCAGGTGCAGGTATCATCTGCTCTGCCGGTGCGCACCTTACGTTAACAGATGTCACAAGTGGTGGCACATGGAGCAGCAGCAATACTTCCGTTGCTACCATAGGCGCCTCTGGTATTGTTACAAGCGGAACTGCAGTGGGAACTGCGACAATAAGTTATACGGTAACAAACGGCTGTGGCCCAACAAGAGCAACAGCCATAGTAACCGTGAATACGACACCAACCGTGGCAACTATAGCAGGTGCAGCCACTATATGCCAGCTGGCAACAACTACGCTTACAGATGCAACCGCAGGTGGCGTGTGGAGCAGCAGCAATGCAGCGGTAGCAACTGCGGGCAGCACAGGCATTATCACAGGGGTTAGCGGCGGCAGTACTACGATCAGCTATGCTATAACCAACGCTTGTGGCACAACGAGGGCTACAAAAACAATGACGGTGACGCCATTACTTAATGTAGCAGCTATATCTGGTGCAGCAACGGTTTGCGTGGCGGGGCACACTACATTTACCGACGCAACAGCAGGCGGTACATGGAGCAGCGGCAATACAGCTATAGCCACTGTAAGCGCTGCAGGTGTAGTTACGGGAGCGGGTACCGGAGCGGGTGTTGCAACTATCAGCTACTCAGTTGCGAATGCTTGTGGCACTGTAAGGACTACAAAAACAATAACCGTAAATGCAGTACCAACCGTAGCAACAATAACCGGCACTGCTACTGTAAATACAGGCGCAACAACCGCACTGGCCGATGCAACAGCCAGCGGCACCTGGAGTGCAGGTAATACACACGCCACAGTTTCGGCCGGTGTAGTTGCCGGGGTGAGTGCGGGTACTGTAACTATAAGCTATACAGTAAGCAATAGCTGCGGCAGCGCGGTGGCGACGAAGGTAGTTACTGTAAATGCTGCATTAGCGGCTATTACGGGTACGAAAGCAGTATGCAAGGGTGCAACAACCACGCTGTCTGATGCGACAGCGGGTGGTACATGGAGCAGTAGCAGTACTGCGGTTGCCCTGTGCGGTGGCAGTGGTATTATTACCGGTGTGAGCGCGGGAACTGCTACCATTACCTATACAGCGTCGGGTGGCCATGTAACTGCGGTGATAACGGTGAATGCTTTGCCGGCGGCTATTACAGGCAGCTCAAGTGTGGTGGTGGGCGCTAATATAACCCTGGCCGATGCCACAGCAGGTGGCACGTGGAGCAGCAGCACTACGCATGCTACTGTGGGCGCAGGTACAGGTGCTGTTCATGGAGCGTCGTCTGGCACGGCGGTTATTTATTATACTTTGGGTACAGGTTGTGCCAGCAGTAAGAGCATTACCGTGGGTGGTGCGCACCGCGATGCAAGTAATGCCGAAACAGAAGTAGCCAAAGTAGCAGAAGGTATGGACATAAGCGTGATGCCTAACCCTAACAATGGGATATTCCATATTAGTGGCTTCCTGGGATCGACTGACAACGATGAGGTGGTACTTGAGGTAACCAATATGCTTGGCCAGGTGGTGTACCAAAATAAAATAGTAGCGCAAAATGGAGTAGTGAATGAGCAAGTACGGCTCAACACAGTTGCCAACGGCATGTATATACTTACCCTCTCTTCGGATGGCCAGCATAAAGCTTTTCATATAATAGTAAGGCAATAGACGCCTGATGTCTATGACCAAAAAAGCAGTTTGCCCATCGGCAAGCTGCTTTTTTGTTAGGTCTCTAATAAGCACCTTCTACATTTCTTTTAATTCAGTCCATTTGGCTTAACCAGTTCTATCATCATATTGTAAAACCTGTTAAAATTAAATTCACCGTCGAGGCTTAAGATCCCGATAAATACCAGCCGCCCAAATGATTTCTTTTTACAGGAAATAAACAACTATCAATCTGTTACATGCGCGTCTTCTAAAGCTCATGAGAACAGAATTTAACTATAGCGGCAACCTGCTGCAAACGCCATTATTGAAGGTTTGCTATTGTTAAAATCTACTTCTTGTTCCAGTTTTTCTTTAGTTATTAGCATAACTTTAGTGTAGTTGTTAAAGGGAAAGTGTGTGGTTGCTAAAGTGGGTAAGTTGGCCTTTAATAATATTTTCAGCAAGTGTAAGATCAGCAGGTCTTAATAGCTACACACTATTCCCAAATTATGTGTTCAAACTATTAAAACCTCTTGAGTATGAATATTCTTACGCTTATGAATTTACGCAAGCACCTTATTTTATCCTGCACTTTATTTTTGTGCGCATCGCACCTTCATGCGCAGGTTTCCGGAACAAAAACAATAGGCATTGACTACCCTACCCTGGCT
This sequence comes from Bacteroidota bacterium, assembly GCA_013285595.1. Lineage (GTDB taxonomy): Bacteria > Bacteroidota > Bacteroidia > Chitinophagales > Chitinophagaceae > Nemorincola. The sequence goes on along the minus strand of JABDHF010000003.1, from coordinate 18,471 downwards.
GCTGCTGTCAGCGACCTGAACACGGTAGGTACTTCCGGGCCGGTAACGATAAACGTGCCGGCTGGCTATACTGAAACTGCGCCTGCCGGAGGATATGTACTGGGAAGTACTATTTTAAATGCCAGCACAACTGCAACCGCTACGTTGACTTTTCAGAAAAGCGGCACAGGAACAGACCCTTTGTTAACTGCGCCCGTTGGCACGTCTGCAACCACCGATGGTATCTTCATCATACAAGGTACAGACTATGTTATTATCGACGGTATTGACCTTGCAGAGTCTGCTGCAAATACCACAGCTACAACACAAATGGAATGGGGTTATGCGCTGGTCAAGCTTCAGAATACCGCGCCCTTTGATGGATGCCAGAATGTTACCATCCAAAACTGTACGGTAACACTGAATATAACCAATGCTGGCTCTGTAGGCATCTATGCTAACAACCACATAGCAACAGCCACAACAGCACTTTCTATAACAGCGGCAACTGATGCGATGAACAATTGCAGGTTCTATAGTAATAGCATACAGAATTGCGCAAACGGTATATCACTGAAAGGTTATGCAAGTGCCGCCAGCCCATACACACTATATGACCAGGGAAATGACCTGGGGGGAGTTAGCTTTTCAACCGGAAATACCATTAGCAATTATGCAGGCGCCGCCGCGGGTTCAGGCATTAACCTTCAATACCAGAATAATGCAAATGTTTCATACAACACCGTTAACAATCTGTCTGGCGGAGGTGTTGCAGCTACCAACACGTTGTATGGTGTGTACGTTCAGAATGGAACAAACGCCTCGGCCACAGTGAACAACAACACAATAAACATAACGCAGGGAACAACGGGCAGCAGCATGTATGGCATTAATGCAAGCTGTGCCGGTACAGGAACCATCACTATCAATAATAATATTCTTACCGCAAACGGGGGTTCTTCTGGTACTGCATATATGGTATACATTGGCGGGGGGAATACGAACATCAATACAAACGGCAATAACTTCGCCAACATTAATGTGGCTACCACTGGAAGCCTTTATATGGTTTATCACAGCACAGCTGCCGCCACCACTAACATTACCTGCAGCAACAACTTTACCAGCGGATCAGCAACGCCCTATGTAAACAAAACAGGCGGCGGTGGCACTGTGGCATGCTACTACAACAATGCCGGGGCTGGCAATGGTACTGTATTGTTTAACAACAACAACTTTTCCAACTTTAACCTTGCAGGTTCACCTACATTCTACGGGCTGTTTGAAAATGACGGAGGTAGCGGACAAAACAAATTTGCCAGGAACAACACGATCTCCAATATAACATCAGCAGGGGGCACACTCTATGGCCTTTGGATGGGTTTTTCGGCTATAGAAACATTTGCAAATAATTCGGTTACCAATTTGAATGCCGGTGCCGGAAGTGCATACGGCGTATATGTCAACTCATCTTCTACTGCCGATTCCGTTTATAACAATTCGGTAAATAATCTTTCCAGTGCAAGTGCCAACGTGTATGGCATATACATATCGGGCGGCACAACAGTGAACGTTTTCAAGGACACCGTGAATACGCTGGCAGCCAATAGCACTTCTACTGGTCTTGCTTATGGCATATATGAGTCTGGTGGGACCACGGTAAACATTTTCCAGAATAAGATATACGATATAGCAGCCGCCGGCGCCGGAAGCTCTGTAAATGGCATGTATCTCAACTCCGGCACCGTCACCGCCTACAATAATGAGATAGGCGATCTGCGCACCCCTAATCTTAACACATCCACAGGCACACAGCTTGCAGGCATTTACATAGGCGGGGGAACAGCAGATAATATCTATTACAACTCTATATACCTCAATGCTGCCAGCACAGGCACAAATTTTGGATCGTGCGGTATTTACAGCAGCACAACACCAGCAGTAACATTAGCCAACAATATTGTTGATAATGCATCAGCACCTACTGGTACAGGGCTGACTGTTGCCTATAGAAGGAGCAGCACAACATTAACCACTTACCAGGCCGCATCTAACAACAACCTGTTTTATGCAGGCACCCCCGGCTCGTCCAATGTTATCTATTACGACGGCACTACAACTTACCCTACACTTTTAAGCTACAAGTCACTGGTATCGCCACGTGATGGCAACTCTGTAACAGAGGCCCCACCCTTCGTAAGCACAGCAGGTCCATCGGCTGCATTTTTACAATTAAGTACAAGCACACCCACCCAGGTTGAAAGCGGGGGCCTCAATATAGCAGGCATTACCACCGATTACTATGGTGCCGTACGTGCCGGTAACCCTGGCTATGCCGGTAGTGGCTCATCACCAGATATAGGAGCCATAGAGGGCAACTACATGCTTACCGATCTTTCCGCTCCCAATATTATTGACACCGCACTTTCCAGCGGCTGCAGCACCGGCGACCGCACCTTTTTCGCGACCATCACAGATGCTACCGGGGTGCCAGTAACAGGCACCCAGGTACCGAGAGTATATTTCAGAAATGGAATCGGCACATGGTTTTCCCAGCCGGGAAGCCTTGTGTCGGGAACCGGCACAAACGGCGTATGGAGCTTTACCATATCAACAGCAACTTTGGGCGGATTGTCTATAGGCGATGCTGTTTCTTACTTCGTGATCGCACAGGATGCTGCGGCTACGCCAAATATCGGCTCCAATCCATCTGCCGGCCTGGCAGCAAGCGATGTAAATACCGTTACCGCTTATCCCACAACTCTAAATACTTATACCATTATACCCAGCCTTACAGGTACTTACAACGTAGGTACCGGCATGGCTTATACAACCATAACAGCGGCCATTGCGGCCTATAATGCTTCGTGCGTTTCGGGGCCGGTGATTTTCCAGCTTACCGACGCGTCATATGCAGCTGAAACATTCCCGATCACCATAAATGCAAACGGCTCTGCCAGCCCGGCAAACACATTGACTATTCGCCCAGCGGCGGGAGTTTCACCTATAATAAGCGGCAATAGCGGCACTGCAATATTCGTGATCAATGGCGCGGACTATGTAACGATCGATGGTTCTAACAGCCCGGTTACCAATAGCATATGTCCTGCTATTTCTTCCAGCAGGAATATAACAATTGCTAACTCCAGCACTTCCACATCAAGCGCTGTAATATGGCTGCAAACATCTGCCACCGGCGATGGCGCTACTAACAACACCGTCCGCAATTGCAACGTTACCGGCAGCGGCAGCTCAAATACACTTTTTGGCGTGGGTATGGGCGGTACAGCTATTGCATATTCCAGCCTGGGCGCAGGCAATAATGGCAACCGTATAGAAAATGACAGTATCTCCGCTGTGCAGACCGGTATCTTTTCTATGGGTGCAAGCGCTGCTAACAAAAATAATAGCAACGTCATTAATCAGAACCTGTTGAACAGCCCCACACCAGGCAATCTCAGGAATAACGGTATACTTGTTGGTTTTGAAAACGAGATCAGTATATCAGGCAATAAGATAGCTAACATCACCAATGGCGTAAGCAACGACATCATTGGCATAAGTGTTGGCATTGGCAATAATGCGGCGGGGACCTCTGTCACCACTGGTAATGAGGTTACTAATGCCTCGATCACCAATAACCAGCTGGATAATATCACCCAGACAAATACCTACACCGCCCTCGGCATAGCAGTAGCAGGTGCAAGCTCAGGTATCAATACCATTGCTAACAACATGATAAGCGGCGTGCTCAGCAATGGGACTGGCGGCGACTTCTCTTCAGGTATATTTATTGGCGGCGCTACCGGCGGCGCCACCAATATATTTTATAACAGCGTGAGCATGTCTGGCACAACAACCGGCGCCAGTTACCCCACTTTCGCTATATCCATATCAGGTACTAACCCTGTTGTAAATGTTAAGAACAATGTTTTCGTCAACAATGCATCTACAGGCTCATCTTTGCTATACGCTATAGGCCTGGCCTACACGGGCTATTCGAACCTGTCGTCCGACCATAACGATTTTTATTCAGCTGGGGCAAATCTTGCAACGGTCGGGGCTCTATCAGGCTTTGGTACCGACGAAGCAACGTTGCCTGACTGGCAAACCGAAACAGGTAACGACGCCAATTCTAAAACGTAAACCCTGCCTTCGTGTCTTCTTCGGATTTGCATCTGACAGCCGTAAGCGCAAATGTACCGCTCGATAACACGGGTACACCGGTATCGGTTACCACAGATTACGATTGCAGCCCGCGGAGCACTACAACACCAGATATGGGCATCAATGAGTTCGACCTGCCGGTATGTTCCAGTGTTACTGCGGGCATCGCCGCACCTGACACCACTACGTTCTGCGCATCAGGCAGCACCACAATCCACTTAACAGGAGCTACCGTGGCCCTGGGCATTACTTACCAGTGGCAATCTTCTGCCGATAGCGTAAGCTGGTCAATTATTCCGGGCGCTACTAACGACAATTATACTACACCTGTGCTCACCAGCACTTCTTTTTACCGCTTAGTGTTACGATGCACATCTTCCGGCCTTACTGATTCAACCGGAACGAGCGTTACTATTCATCCGCTACCCCTGGTAACCGTAAGCCCCGATGGAGGCGCTATTTGTTCCGGTGGCACGGGGTTAAGCATGACTGCTGCCGGTGCAGCTACTTACTCGTGGACGCCATCTGCCGGACTAAGCAGTACATCTGGTGCGTCCGTTATTGCCAACCCACTTGCAACAACAGCATATACCGTAACCGGCACCGACCTGAATGGATGTAATAACAGCCACGTATCTACGATTTCAGTAACTACCGCGCCCGGAGCAATTACCATTTCTCCATCTCCTGTTACTCTATGCGCAGGCGGCCCTGCAGCTTTATTGTCAGCGGGGGGAGCAGCATTGCCATCTTCCGGGCCAGACACGTTTGCTACCGGCGCTATAAGTGTAACAGTGCCTGATGCCACGCCAGGCGGAGCAGCCGTGCCTGTTTCGGTTACGGGCATCCCCGGCGGCGCTACTATTACCAGTGTATCTGTATTGTTTGATGTAACGATGACGTTTGATGGCGACCTTACCATTAATCTCTCCGCACCAAATGGCAATACGCTTAACCTGGTAAACAGGGAAGGCGGCGGGGGCGAAGACTTTACCGGCACCACGGTAACTTCAGCAGGCGGCCTCTCCTTCAGCTCCTCCTCAGCGCCCTATTCAGACATTTTTGCAGCAGATGCGGGCACAGGCACAGGTACTACAGGGTTGCCACAAACAACCATAGTGTGGACCGACCTTTACAGCCTTGCAAATGGCACATGGACCCTAAGCGCCCGCGACTGGGCGGGCGGCGACGTTGCCAGTATTACTTCTTATACCCTTGTAATAAATTATACGTATAATCCTGCCGTTACATGGGCGCCTGTTTCTGGCCTTTTCACAGACGCGGCGGGTACAACTCCATATACAGGAGGGTCAGCGGCAACCGTGTATGCAGCACCGGTGGCAACAACAGGGTATACCGCCACACTGTCACTGGGTGCATGCAGCAGTACTGCCACAGACAGTGTTCATGTTAATCCGCTACCTGTAACAGGCCCTATATCAGGCCCTGCAATTGTTTGTACCGGGTCGTCAATTACGCTTAGCGATACATCAGCAGGTGGGACTTGGAGCAGTAGCAATTCTTCGGCCACAGTCAGCAGTAGCGGATCAGTTACCGGCGTTACCGCAGGCATGGATACTATAGCCTATACCCTAACTAATAGTTGCGGCCCATCGTCTGCAACAAAGATTATCACCGTCAGCACATCTTCTTCCGCTGGCATTATTTCCGGTGCATCGTCCATATGTGTCGGTGCCTCTACTATTTTTGTTGATGCGCTAACGGGAGGCACATGGAGCATCAGCAATACTGCTGCTGCTATAAGCAGCTCAGGCTTAGTAACAGCGCTGCACGCCGGTATAGATACTATCCGTTATACTGTAACTAATACATGTGGTACCGCTGTAGCCACAAAACTGATCACCATAAATCCACTGGCCGATTCCGGAGTTATATCCGGGCCAGCCAGTGTGTGCATCGGGTCGTCCATTAACCTGGCCGAAACCGTACCCGGGGGTACATGGAGCTCCAGCAGCGCTGATGCTACCATCAGTGCCACGGGCGTGGTAAGCGGGTTATCAACCGGCACCGTTACTATCAATTATACAGTCACTAATACATGCGGCACCGCCACTGCCAGTTACAATATCAATGTTTACCCAGTGCCATCTGCGTTTACGGTAACAGGCGGCGGCACTTATTGTGCGGGTGGTGTGGGTGTACATGTAGGCGTCAGCGGTTCTGAGTCCGGTGTTAGCTACCAGCTCTATCGCGACGGCGCTCCTTTGGGCGCACCGGTTGCAGGTACTGGTAGCTCTATTGATCTTGGCCTGGAAACATTAGCAGGCGACTATACGGTACAGGGCGCATACGCTACCGGCTGTGCAACAAACATGACGGGCAGTGCTGCAGTAATAATAAACCCAACAACGCCGCCATCTGTGAGCATAACCACTTCAGGGATGGGCGATACTTTATGTGCCGGTACAGCAGCCACATTTACCGCAATACCCATGAATGGTGGTTTATCCCCTACCTATCAATGGAAGGTGAACGGCATAACCACAGCAACGGGCAGCACCTACAGTTATACCCCTGCCGCCGGCGACGTAGTAGCTGTAACCATCACAAGCAGCACCTGTGCAGTGCCCGATACTGCCAGCCACTCTATTACCATCACTATCGTTCCATACCTGGCGCCATCTGTAAGCATTTCCGCCACGCCGGGAAGCACTGTATGCAGTGGCTCACCGGTAACCTTTTCAGCCGTAGCTGTGAATGGTGGTTCCGCTCCGTTATTTGCCTGGACGAAGAATGGTATCAACGTAGCTACAGGGCCAACTTATACATTTACACCAGCTAACGGTGACGTGGTGTACTGTACCCTCACCAGCAGCTATCCATGCACACTGCACGATACTGCCACAAGCAACACTATAGCCATGACGGTAACGCCATCTATGCCACCATCAGTTACTATTACAGCACATCCCGGTACGAGCATAGCCATAGGGCAGGCAGATACGTTGTTTGCTGATGTAACCAATGGCGGCCCGGCGCCAACTTATGAATGGCTGGTAAACGGAGTAGCTATACCTGGCGCTACAAATTCCTTCTACATACATGCGTTCTCTAATGGCGACGATGTTACCGTTATTGTTACCAGCAGTGGCGTATGCGGTGGCGCTACAGCTCACAATCATGTGATCATATTAGTGGGCGAGCTGGGAGTGGGCCAGGTAACCGCAAACGAGGCCGACGTAAGGCTATTGCCTAATCCTAATAACGGCACATTTGCGCTGAAGGGCAATATAGGCGTAACTGAGGATGAAGAAGTAACCATTCTCATCACCGATATGCTAGGCCAGCAAGTGTATAGGAAAAAAGTAACAACGCTCAAAGGAAACATTAATGAGCCCATTACGCTAAACGGAAGTCTTGCAAACGGAATGTATATGCTTACACTGCATACAGATACGGGTAACACTGTATTCCATTTTGTGCTGGAGCAATAATGTTGAGAAGACTTTGTATCGGGCAACCGGGTAAAATTATAATTATGGTTGATTGTCGGTAAATAACATTTTGATAATATACCTTCTGGTTATCAAAACCGTCCCCAACTCCGTCCCCCAGAAAAAAGCAAAACCCCTGAAACTCAATAGAATCAGGGGTTTTGCATTTTATTCTGAGGTCGAAAGCGGATTCTTATACGGTATGCTCAGTTTTCCCCCGTTATGTTTTACTACTCTTCAAAACATTTTCCAGTAAAGGATTTCAAAATATTAAAAATATTTCAGTGAAATAAAGTATAAAAATAGCTGCAAAACCAGCAGAAAACCCGTTCCCAGATTATGAAAGTTGTAGAAGTGTAGGCGCCTGTCAGTAAGAATTCATTGAGCAAAAGAGTGCTATCGGTATGGTATATATCCAGGGCCGGGAGCCACATTTCTGCTCAATGAGCTGCAAAAACGGGAGGTCGACGATCTGCCGCCGGAAGAAATAGCCAATGCCATGAAGGGAATATTGATGAACCAGATATGCCTTCCCAAAGAGACTCTCATCCGGGAAGCTGCAAAAATGTTTGCATTTGGGCGCATTGGTAATAATGTGGAATTATCTATAAATGAAGGTATCCGGGTGGCTATTGCAAAGGAGTAATTATAGAGGATAGTGACAGAATCGTTATTAATGAAGGGGTGAATTAGGAATACGGGAAAAATCCCCTTTTGGGAGAATGGGTTGTGGATTATATTGTGAGGGGAAAGAAAAAAGCGACTTGCGCCGCTTTAAATGTTTTCACAACGGAATAATCCTTATTGTGATTTGCTTTCAAGGTAAAGGTAATAAAAAGAAATGAAGATGAAAAAAACAATACTTGGACTTGATTTAGGAACTAACTCTATCGGTTGGGCTTTAGTTGAAGCAGATGAAAAAAATGATCCTATTGGAATCATAGCCATGGGTAGCCGTATTATTCCTATGGGCGCCGAGCTAAGTAAATTTGAACAGGGGCAGGCTCAAACTAAAAATGCCAACAGAAGAATAGCAAGAGGTGGTAGAAAACTCAATAAGAGATATAAACAAAGACGAAATAAGCTCATTTATATTTTGCAACAATTGAAAATGCTCCCATCACAAATAAAATTGTCGAGCGAATTTAATGACCCACTAAAACTTGACAAGGTATCAATACTACCTATCGCTAAAAAACAGAAGCAATATACTGCTATAGACCTATTGGATTTAAGAGTAAAAGCCTTGTCTGAAAAAATAGAACTGGAAGAACTCGGCAGGATCATTTACTTATTCAATCAACTGCGTGGTTATGCAGGCGGCGACATGGCGTCAGAAAAAGATACCGAGAATGATGAAGAGCAGGAGAACGATGAAAAAAAACGAAATGAAAGTTATATCACATTTGCAAAAGTGGTCCGAATATCAGAACCAGAAATCGTCACCTTTAAGAATCGGCAACTTAAAAAAATACATGTTACAGTTGAAACGGAAGATGGCATTATTGAAGGAGAAACATTTTTAGAAGCTTTGAAAGAAGGGGAGGCATTAGAACTACTTGTAAATATTAGAAAGTCGAAACAAGGAACAACCATTACATTCAAATTACCCAACAAAACAAGTTGGCGTAAAAAAATGGAGAACCTTGAAAAAGAATTGGATGAAGCATCATTGAAGAAAGGCAAGGAAGTGTTTCTGTCTGAGTATTTTTTTGATATACTAAAGGAGGATAGATGGGCAAAGATTCGAAACAACGTAATACTTCGTTCCCGTTATTTGTCTGAATTCGATGCTGTATGGGATGAACAAAGTAAGCATTATCCATTCCTGAATAAATTAGATACAGATACCCTCACAAGTATCCTTCATTTTATTTTTCCGGGATCAAAAGACAGTCAAGTCAAATTCAGAGCCGAAGGCATTGACAATGGATTGAAGTATGTCATCAAGAAACAGATTATTTTTTATCAGAGAGAGTTGAAAGACCAATCAGATCTAATCTCAGACTGCAGGTATGAAAAAACGGAAAAAGCAGTTGCGAAAAGTCATCCTACTTTTCAAGAGTTTAAGATATGGGAGCAAATCAACAAACTCACAATAAATACAAAAACAGAAAATGGCATTAATAGAAAAGGCGAAATAAAATACACTTATGAAGACAGACCCATTCCTTCACGACTGAAAGAGTGGCTGTATGTTGAGTTGCAAAATAAAAAAGAGATCAACTTTAGCATAGTTCTAAATAAGCTGAAGAAAGAATATGATTTAAGAGAGAATACGGACTTCCTTAATGGAATAAATGCAAAAGCCAGGCTTAGAGGCAATGAAACAAGGCTTATGCTCAAAAAAGCACTTGGAGAATTATGGGATATATTGGGGTTACAAGATATTAATCGGCAAATCGAGTTATGGGATATACTCTATAATGGAAGGGGAAATGAATATGATATCCAAAGCGATAGAACATCAAGAATACTAGCCTTTATCAAAAAACATGCAAATGGCTTATCTGATATCGAGACTATAGCAATACAAATAAGTAAAATAAAATTTAGCCGCAACTATTCCTCCTTGAGCCTAAAGGCTATTGAAAAAATATTGCCATTAGTTAGAACAGGCAAATACTTCGAATCCAATCTTTCAGAGGGATTACGGAATAAGATCATTAAACTCCTGAATGAGCATGTAAGCGATCCGTTTGAAAAAGCCGCGCAGCAATATCTTGAAAAGAACATTGAAGTTTTGGCCGAGGGCGGTATAATGAATGCTTATGCAATTATTCTTGTGTATGATAAACATACAGCAAAAGCATTTGGTAAGGATGAACTAATAAATTCTTATTACCAAATAAAGCGATTAAAAGAGGGAGAACTACGAAACCCACTTGTAGAACAGTTAATTAGCGAAACACTTATCGTCGTAAAAGATATCTGGAAGTATTTTGGGAGTAAACCAGACGAGATACGCCTGGAATTATCAAGAGACCTGAAGAATAATGCAGAACGAAGGGCCAACTTATATAAAACAACGCGAAATAACCAGCGAGATAATGAAGCTATAAAAGATGAACTTATTGAATTAGGACGGACACTGTCATTAACCAATAGTAAAACCCCAGGCGCTGCCAAAGAAATGTTTGCAAACCAGTATAAATATCCATCAAAAACTGAGATAGACAAAATGAAGTTATGGAAACAGCAGAACTGCGTTTCTCCTTATACAGGTCAGCCTATCCAACTATCCGAGCTTTTTAAAAGAGAAAGATATGATGTTGATCATATTATTCCACAGTCGAGATATTTTGATGATTCTTTGGCAAATAAAGTGATCTGTGAAAAAGCAATTAATACAGATAAGGGCAACAAGACAGCAATGGAATATTTTGAAACCGGATCGGTCATTCCGGGCGTTCTCTCCAAAAACTCATACATCGATCATGTGAATAAACACTTTCATGGCATAAAACGAAAAAATTTATTAGCGACGAAAGTGCCAGAAGATCCTGTGGTACGGCAAATAAAGGAAACACAATACATTTCCATCCGAACAAAAGAAGAATTAAATAAAATTGTTGGCAATGATCATGTCAAAACAACAACCGGCGGTATAACAGATTATTTGAGAAACCAATGGGGATTAACAGATAAATTTAAAGAACTGTTGAAGAGTCGTTATGAAAAAATAGCACCTGTACGCGCAGAAATAGAATATGAACAATATAAAAATGAAGTGACTGAACGTCAAAAAAAAGTCGATACTCCATTCCATGAAACAATACTCAGTAAAGAGAAATTTATTGAATCGTTTAACCAGAATTTTATCAAAAAGAAAAACAATAAATGGATAATACAGGATTGGAGTAAGCGCGTTGATCATCGGCATCACGCCATAGACGCTCTCGTAGTAGCATGTACTAGCCCCGCACATATAAAGCGACTCAATGACCTGAACAAAGAGTTGCAAACATGGCTGGATACCAATCGGAATAGTTTATTACCAAATTTTGAAGGAACTCCGACAGAATTACTTGATGAAATATTGAATCTAACCTCAGATGAAAGGGCGAAAATATTCATACAAATTGAAAGATTCAGGAAAATAGAACTGCCTTGGCAAGGCTTTCCGGAAGATGCCGAAAAAAAAATTCAAGATATTATTATATCTCAGAAACCAAAAGATAAGTTATTAATACAAAAAGGCAGGGATAATAAGCTTCAAATCAAGATCAGGGGACAACTACATGAAGGCACTTTATATGGCAAAAGTCAAGGAGTAGAAACTTATAGAATACCGTTAAGTAAACTTAGTGGTAAAAATTTTGCAACTGAAAAAGTCATTGAAAAAGTCACCGATAGCTTTCTTAAAAATACTCTGAAAGAACATTTGAAAGCCTATGATAACAAAAAAGATGAGGCGTTTTCTGCTGAAGGAATATTAGCTCTAAACAAAGAACTAGCTCTTAAACATAATAGTAAAGGATTATTATCGCCACATACACCAGTATCTTCAGTCAAGATATTCTATAGAGATCCTGCAAAAGTGAAAAAGAAAAAAGGACAGGAAGACCCTGATGAAGCTTTGCAAAAATTGGACAGAGGAAAGGCGTATAACAATTCATTATTTGTGAAGACCGGCGATAATTATCTGTTTGCAGTAATTGAAAAAGAGGGCAAAAGAATTTTTGATTTGATTACTCTTTTCGACGCCGCGAATCTGTTAAAAGATGAGTTCAATAAAGAAACTGACAGTAAAAAACTAAACAAAGAACAGATATTCAAAAATTACTTTGAAGAAAAATGGAAAGCAACGCTGCTTTATACATTAAAACAAGGTGACCCTGTATATATGCCTTCTGACTATGAAGACATGATTACCGATGCTGAAAGCCCACTATTTAATGATTTTTGGAACAACAAAGCGGAAAGAAGTAAGAGTATCTATTATGTAGTAAAATATAGTGGCAGACAAATCTATTTCATAAGGCATAATATCGCTGATACTATAATAAAAGGAATAGAATTTGGCAGTCAAAACGCATATGAAAAAATAAATGGCATATCTATAAAGGATAAGTGCATTAAACTGAATATTGACCGTCTTGGAAATGTAAAACCTGCATAATGATCAAGCGCACCCTCTACTTCGGAAACCCCGCCTACCTGAGCACCGTTAACGAGCAACTGGTGGTAGAGTTTCCTATGCCGAAGGGTGCGGATGAGATCACTAAACCTAAACCCTCTACTGCACCTATTGAAGATATTGGTGTGCTAATTTTAGACAATCAGCAGATAACCATTACCCAGGCGCTGATGGCTAAGCTACTGGCCAATAACACTGCGCTCATCACTTGCGATTATACCCATCACCCTACCGGCCTTTTCCTCAACCTTGATGGGCACACTTTGCAGAGCCGCATCTTCCAGGCGCAGCTTGAAGCATCAGAACCTCTGAAGAAACAATTATGGCAGCAAACAGTTGCGGCTAAGATACAAAACCAGGCTGCGATGCTGGGGTTACAGTCGGCCACCGGGAGCTTGTTTAATGCCCCGGATAAGCTGTTGACTAACTACGCGAAAGAGGTAAAAAGTGGCGATAGCGAAAACCTGGAAGCCGCTGCGGCTGGCTATTACTGGAAGCATTTGTTTCAATCCATAGTTCCGGGTTTTCCGGGCAGTGACGGAGAAATGCGCTCCTTTACCCGCGACCGGGAGGGTATTCCGCCAAACAATCTGCTCAATTATGGATATGCCATACTCAGGGCTGTAGTGGCCCGTGGCCTTGTGGGCAGTGGGTTGCTGCCTACAATGGGCATACACCATCGTAACCAGTACAACGCTTATTGCCTGGCTGATGATATAATGGAGCCTTATCGCCCATACGTGGATAAGGTTGTATGCGACATAGTGCGGACTGCAGACATGGCACAAAATGATGGGGCACTAAAGGGCAATTACCTGGAATTGACCACTGACATAAAAAAGCTGCTGCTGGGAATACCGGCAATGGATGTGATGATAGACGATAAAAGCAGCCCGCTGATGAATGCGGTGCAGCGAACAACTGCCAGCCTGGCGAAATGCTTTGAGGGCAAGGTGAGAAAGATATTGTATCCCGTATTATAGTGACTTGTTTTCCCTGGAAAGCAAAGCCTAGGTTATATGTTCGACCGTTTAAACGCATATCGCATTATGTGGGTACTTGTTTTTTTTGATCTGCCCACTGACACCAAACAAGACCGGAAAAACTATGCTCGGTTTCGTAAAGACATGCTAACTGATGGCTTTCAGATGTTTCAGTTCAGCATTTATATGCGGCATTGCAGTAGTAAGGAGAATGCAGACGGACATATAAAATGGGTAAAAAAGAAACTACCCGAAAAAGGGCACGTAGGTATTATGTGTATTACCGACAAACAATTTGGCATGATGGAAATATTCCGGGGCCATGAAGTTGTACCGATCGAAGCGCCACCACAGCAATTGGAATTATTTTAAAACAGGAATAAAAAAATGGATGAAAATCCATTTTTTTATTCCTGTTAAATAGCCGAAACCCTTGCTGGGTGGCATTTGTAGCGATCGGTGTTGTTCAAGACCTCTAAGCTACTGAAAATTGAAAGCAAATCACAACTGATAGGAATTTGCTCCTCTCTTTGCCGGGGTTGTTCAAGACCTCTAAGCTACTGAAAATTGAAAGCAAATCACAACGCCGCGTGTTAAATTCAATTGGCCGTATAGTTGTTCAAGACCTCTAAGCTACTGAAAATTGAAAGCAAATCACAACACGGTAACTTTGTTACTGGTTCGTCTAATGGTTGTTCAAGACCTCTAAGCTACTGAAAATTGAAAGCAAATCACAACCTGTGCTGTGCCAGGGACAATGTCATAGCCGTTGTTCAAGACCTCTAAGCTACTGAAAATTGAAAGCAAATCACAACTATGTGGCAGAAAGATACTATTGTGCATAGTTGTTCAAGACCTCTAAGCTACTGAAAATTGAAAGCAAATCACAACACTCTGTAATAGAACCACGTAGCTTACTAAGTTGTTCAAGACCTCTAAGCTACTGAAAATTGAAAGCAAATCACAACCCTCTCCTTCAAGGAAACCATAGCTTATGGGTTGTTCAAGACCTCTAAGCTACTGAAAATTGAAAGCAAATCACAACTCCACCATTCGGCTATATCCGACACCTTAGGTTGTTCAAGACCTCTAAGCTACTGAAAATTGAAAGCAAATCACAACCAGATGCAAATGGCGCAGAAGCTACTTGCAGTTGTTCAAGACCTCTAAGCTACTGAAAATTGAAAGCAAATCACAACTCGTAATGTTATAAGGTTCTCTACCTTCTTGTTGTTCAAGACCTCTAAGCTACTGAAAATTGAAAGCAAATCACAACAGATGCTTAGGAGACAGTTTCAGAAGTTCGTTGTTCAAGACCTCTAAGCTACTGAAAATTGAAAGCAAATCACAACACAACTATAGCTGGAGTAGAGCAACTTATTGTTGTTCAAGACCTCTAAGCTACTGAAAATTGAAAGCAAATCACAACGTTATGATGCTGGCCCTGACGGGTTTGTTGTTGTTCAAGACCTCTAAGCTACTGAAAATTGAAAGCAAATCACAACAGAACGTTGTCCGGAGTAAATGTTTGCAGTGTTGTTCAAGACCTCTAAGCTACTGAAAATTGAAAGCAAATCACAACCCCACCACAGTATTGGCAGGCAAAGGATTGGTTGTTCAAGACCTCTAAGCTACTGAAAATTGAAAGCAAATCACAACTAATTCAGTATGATACACCGGTAAGCCGGTGTTGTTCAAGACCTCTAAGCTACTGAAAATTGAAAGCAAATCACAACTAAGATTGTCCGGTAGCGTGGTCATAAAAAGTTGTTCAAGACCTCTAAGCTACTGAAAATTGAAAGCAAATCACAACATAGAAATATATAGCGGCGCTTTGTCACTGTTGTTCAAGACCTCTAAGCTACTGAAAATTGAAAGCAAATCACAACAGATTTGAAAGCGGTAAATTTTGGCTTAATGTTGTTCAAGACCTCTAAGCTACTGAAAATTGAAAGCAAATCACAACTAGATTTATTACACTCCTTTCTAGCTCCTCGTTGTTCAAGACCTCTAAGCTACTGAAAATTGAAAGCAAATCACAACAGATCCCTATTGGATTATTCAGGTTACCAGGTTGTTCAAGACCTCTAAGCTACTGAAAATTGAAAGCAAATCACAACCGTTTTACAGGCAGTACCGTAAAAGCGGCCGTTGTTCAAGACCTCTAAGCTACTGAAAATTGAAAGCAAATCACAACTACGACGTTCTTTGTTACCAGCTGGTAATAGTTGTTCAAGACCTCTAAGCTACTGAAAATTGAAAGCAAATCACAACTGGTATCACTCACGGCCAGCACATCGGTATGTTGTTCAAGACCTCTAAGCTACTGAAAATTGAAAGCAAATCACAACCGCAGCTCACAGAGGAAGAGGAGAACGAGAGTTGTTCAAGACCTCTAAGCTACTGAAAATTGAAAGCAAATCACAACGGAAGTTTTCCAGACTATAAGCAGATTATCGTTGTTCAAGACCTCTAAGCTACTGAAAATTGAAAGCAAATCACAACATCAGTGTTCAGCTCCTGTGGTTATGGTAGGTTGTTCAAGACCTCTAAGCTACTGAAAATTGAAAGCAAATCACAACCTGGAGTTGATTGGCTTGATACTAATAAAGTTGTTCAAGACCTCTAAGCTACTGAAAATTGAAAGCAAATCACAACAAGGTAAAAGGAAATACTAAAAAATTAGTTGTTGTTCAAGACCTCTAAGCTACTGAAAATTGAAAGCAAATCACAACTCAGAACCCATCGGCAGGCACATACACAGAGTTGTTCAAGACCTCTAAGCTACTGAAAATTGAAAGCAAATCACAACGAATAAAGTTTGATTAATCAAAAACTTAATGTTGTTCAAGACCTCTAAGCTACTGAAAATTGAAAGCAAATCACAACATTGGAAATGCTGGAACAAAGGGCTTGAGGTTGTTCAAGACCTCTAAGCTACTGAAAATTGAAAGCAAATCACAACATGAATGTTAATGTGTCTTGCTCCTCTTTTGTTGTTCAAGACCTCTAAGCTACTGAAAATTGAAAGCAAATCACAACATAGTAAGATCACTTGCCATACCTTCAAGGGTTGTTCAAGACCTCTAAGCTACTGAAAATTGAAAGCAAATCACAACTAAGTTCTTTATCTGTTTGTTTAAATCTAAGTTGTTCAAGACCTCTAAGCTACTGAAAATTGAAAGCAAATCACAACTACCGAAGACCAGGAAAAGGATGATGCACAGTTGTTCAAGACCTCTAAGCTACTGAAAATTGAAAGCAAATCACAACGGACTCGCTCTTTTGGTTTATTTTGGTTTAGTTGTTCAAGACCTCTAAGCTACTGAAAATTGAAAGCAAATCACAACTGCTCCCTATTACCCTTGCCCGTAACGCTGTTGTTCAAGACCTCTAAGGGATCAAGCTGAATTTCCGGGGATGAACTTATTTTAAGCATAGATATTTGCCAGTCTAAAGAGGAAGAAGTTAATGTCGCGCACACCTCTGGACGTAGCTCTAAAGGCTTTTACTTTAGCATTGAATGATTCTGCAGCTGCGTTTGTACTTCTATTGTTGAAGAAGTTGAGGATATTTATATAGTGGGTCTGTATAGATCTTGCAACCGTCCTGAACGATTCAATTCCGGATGCTTCTACATCATTGTACCAGAGTGCCAGCTTTTTGAAGGCTACCTCCTTAGATTTTACATTTTTGAAGATATCTCCCATTTTAATAGAGAGTTCATATGCATCCTTAATTTCAGGGAAACGCTGGAACAATATCCGGGCTCTATGCTTTTGAGATCCGGTCCATTTACTATCGTGTTTGAAGAGCAGGTATCTGCTTCGGGCTAACAGTTGCCTGAGCGTATCGCCATTTGACAGCACTTCCGGTGTATAGGTTTTGTCATTGGCTTTAGCAAGGGTATAGAAACTGGTTTGCTGGTCAATGACGTGCCACCGATATTTGATCCGGATCTCCTGAACGGCATCGTGGGCCAGTTTCTGAACATGGAAGCGATCTATTACCTGGCGGGCATTGCAGAAGCAGCGTCTTACAGCCGATATCATATTGGCTGCCATATCCATTGTTACCTCTTCTACCTTGTTGCGCAGTCCTTGCGGGATCCTGTCTAAAACATCAGCTATTTGGTTGGTCTGTGTCCCCTTGACATAGCTACTATTGTCCCCTTTCGGCCTTTGGCAGCCTTATTGGTTACTATAGTGTATAACTCTCCGTTTGACACAGATGTCTCATCTATACTTAGGCGTAATCCCATATTCTGTGGAAATATCATCCATTCCGATGCATGATCTTTCTGTTCCCAATCTTTATAGTTGCTGATATGGTCTTTGTATTGCTGCTGTAATTGTTTACCATCTACCTGAAAGAACTCCCCCAGATGAAAGCAGCTTATAGGCTTACTATCCAAATATCCCTTTTAAAAAAGCCGCAAACTCTCTGGTCATGCGGGTGCCTGATTGCACTAACTTCCAATCTCTGCTGATTATAGCCCCGTCTGAGATAACCTCCCATCTGCGGCGCTTAATATACAGGTAGGCTTTCTTGCCCCTGATCGGGAAGTCTTCCACTCTTATCTGGTCATGAAAGCCTTTGGATACAATATCTTCTGCTCTGTAGCCCTGGGGTGCCATATTTCTCTCTTCAAGATAAATGTTCAAACCCTCTTTACCAGACCCTGCCTCTGTAATATCAAAATATTCTAAAATGCCCTCTGGTAGTAGCAGAGATACCAGTGTAGTGT
>JABDHF010000002.1 GCA_013285595.1 Bacteroidota bacterium | reverse complement strand
GAATGAGATCATTAACAGCGCCGGCGACGACCGGAACAATATAGCGCCAAGCGACAAGGTGGTACTGGTAGTAGAGGATGACCTGCGGTTTGCCAAGATAATGATAGACAAGGCGCATGAGATGAGCCTCAAAGCTATCGTGGCTACAAACTTCGGCGAGGTGTTTGAGCTCACCAATAAATATAACCCAAGCGCCGTAACACTTGACGTGAAGTTGCCGGATGCCAGCGGATGGAAGATACTGGACCTCTTTAAGAACGATATGAATTTCAGGCATATACCTGTTCATCTTATATCAGGGGAGGAAAACAGGATCCTTGCTATCAAGCGCGGTGCAAGAAGTTTTCATTTGAAGCCATTGAAAAATGAAGCGCTGTCTGTGCTGTACAATGATATTGTAGACTTTGGCAGCAGGGTAGAGAAGAGTTTATTGGTGGTAGAAGATAATGAGATAGACTGCTCCCAGATAGTTAAAGAGCTGGAAAATGGTGAGCTGATAAACATCAGCATTGCATCTACAGGTAAAGAAGCGCTGGACCTGATCAAGGAACAGAATTTCGATTGTGTGATCGTGGATTATATGCTGCCGGACATTGCGGGCCTCGATTTTGTGATGGAGATAAATGTTCATAAGAAAACGGCTATGATGCCGGTGATCGTTTATTCCGCTAAAGACTTTTCACCTAAAGAGAAAACGCAGCTTAAACAGTATGCCAACAGGGTATTGCTGAAGAGTGTTAACTCCCTGGAACTACTGCTGGAAGAAACCGTCATGCACCTGCACCTGAACCATAAAGACCTGCTGCCGGAGAAGAGAAAGATAATAGAGAACCTGAGGCTGAAAGAAGATGTGCTGGCAAGCAAGAAGGTGCTGGTGGTGGACGATGATGTGCGCAACCTGTTTGCACTGACCACGGCATTTGAGAAATATAACATCAACACCATAACGGCAGAGAGCGGGCAGGATGCTATAAACATCCTCAATGAGAACCCCGGTATAGACATGGTGCTGATGGATATAATGATGCCGGAAATGGATGGCTACGAGACCACGCAGAAGATACGCAGGGAGCACACCAATAGCCACCTGCCTATAATAGCAGTGACAGCGAAAGCGATGAAGGGCGACCGCGAGAAGTGTATAGAAGCAGGCGCATCAGACTATATTACCAAACCGGTGAAAATAGACCAGTTATTATCGTTAATGAGAGTATGGATGTACAAATAATATTGTAGAGAATGGCGGACGCAACAGAAATTATTTTACCCGCAAGGCCCGATATAAAAATACTGGTAGTAGACGACCGGGAAGACAACCTTTTCTCTATCGAAACCATACTGGAGCAGGATGGCTATACCATCAGGAAGGCGAATTCGGGCAGGGCGGCGCTGAGAACCCTTTTGAAAGAAGATGATTTTACACTCATCCTGATGGATGTGCAGATGCCCGATCTTAACGGGTTTGATACCGCAACAATGATTTATGATAGGGATAAGCTGAAGCATATCCCTATCATATTTATTACCGCCAACGACTATGGCGATGAGAGTGTGTTTAAAGGCTACCAGATGGGCGGCGTGGATTATATCTACAAGCCCATAAACCCTGAATTGCTGCGGGCAAAGGTAGCAGTGTTTGTAGAGCTGTACCGGAAAAATCACCAGCTGCTGGCGCAGGAACAGCGGATGGCTGCCGCCAACCGGCAGCTGGAACGGGAAATTAAAGAGCGCATCAATTCTGAAGCCAAAATAACCTCGCTGAATAAGCAGCTGATGGAGAATATCAACCGGCTTAAAGCTACCAATGAAGAGCTGGAACGGTTTGCCTACGTAGCCTCGCACGACCTCCAGGAACCGCTGCGCAAGATCATTATTTTCAGCGACCAGCTATCCGCCAGGTATGGAACAATACTAAAGGAAGAAGGTAATGATTTTGTGGAAAGGATAATGAAGGCTTCTGAACGCATGCGTGTGCTTATTAAGAACATACTGAGCTTTTCCCGCTCGTCTGCCAACTCTGATGCTTATGAGGAGACAGACCTGCAAACGCTGCTGGAAGGTATTTTATCAGACCTGGAGATATCAATACAGCAGAAGAATGCCGTGGTAAATATTGGCCAGTTGCCGGTATTGAAGATCGTCCCCAGCCAGTTCAGGCAGTTGTTTCAAAACCTGGTGATCAATTCTCTTAAGTTTTCTAAAGATGACAATGCGCCCGAAATAGAGATCTATGCCGAGAAAATAAAGGGCATGCATATGCCCGGCATCAGGAATGAATTGTACCAGGATGATTATTACAACATCTATGTAAAGGACAACGGCATAGGCTTTGAACAGAAATATGCCGATGACATCTTTACACTCTTCAAGCGGCTGAACAGTTACGACAAATTTGAAGGCACAGGCATAGGCCTCTCTATCTGCAAAAAAATAGTAGAGCAGCATGGCGGCTCCATTAACGCCACCAGCACCGTGGGCGAGGGTACTACGTTTATCATATCGCTTCCGGTAAAAGAGAAGGTGGATAGCCGGTTATTGGCGAAATAGGGCGTAGGTATATATAAGGAACGTTACCACTTCTTTATTTTCAAACTTAAGAGCCGTAACATATTTTCCACTCGCATTAATACCTTCTACCTTTGTTTTATACTCTTCAAAACTGCTGTTGAGCGGGTTAGTATTCCTATGCCTCAACCTCAACATCACATGATCATTAGTAAAAGCAATGTTCATAAAACCAAAACTGAATAATGATAAACCGACAAATTATAGCAAAACCAGGGCAAGAAAATATACCCTCCTCCTCCCCGAAAAACGCCCTAAAAGCCAAGCCTGGAAAGGCTTCCATTTTTCGGGCAGTAAATAATGCTATATGATAAATAGGCTCTTCCTCCCCAATGTTTTCCTTGCCGACACAAATAAAAAGGTACAAAGTCTGTTAGCAGATCAGGGCAAAGTCAAGGCAAGAAAATATACCGTAGTCCTCCCCGAAAACAGCCCTTAAATGCAAGCCAGTAGCGGCTTTTATTTTAAAATAATAAATAATGATATATAATTAATTAGCAAACGTTAGTGGGGTGCTCAAAATTATCAGACTGGTCTTCGTGAGCGGGAGCGTCTATGCACTTGAAGTCTTTTTCTATCAGCAGGAATAGTTGTTTGCCGTCGCTAATGTCCATATTGTGCTGGTAGCCTACGGTTTCTGTGGTCGTCCATTCTTTGGTAATGGTAGAGGGTACTATCACCGTTACCTTGCCATCCGCAAGTGTTGCCGACAGATTGTCGATACCGTCCCTGCTTTGGAGGGCATAGATAAATGACCCGTTGCTAAATTCGGTATGCTCTTCAAGGTAGCCGTGGCTGCCAAAATTATCTATCTCGGTGCGGGTGAGCCGTATACGGATAGAGTTGCCCTTTATCCTGATCTTCATGCTGCTAAACTAATATTCTTTCGGCACCGGAGTAAATATTGAACCGTTCGCCCCGCAGAAAGCCTATCAGCGTCATGCCCCATTCCTCCGCCATCTCCGCTGCCAGGCTCGATGGAGCACCTACTGCAGCCACTATCTTTATCCCCGCCATCACCGCCTTTTGTATCAGCTCAAAGCTGGCACGGCCGCTGAGGAGTAGAATATGTTTATCTAATGGCAGTATATCTTCTATAAGCGCAGCGCCTATCAGTTTGTCCAGCGCATTATGCCTGCCCACATCTTCCCGCGATAGCAGTAAGGCGCCATTGGTATCAAATAATGCGCAGGCATGGAGGCCACCAGTATTTTCAAAGACTTCCTGCTGTTTGCGGAGCATATCGGGCAACAGGTAAATAAGGGATGCAGGAAGCCGCAGGCTATCTGGCCTGTCCGGGATATTGCAGGCTATCCGCACGGCTTCTATAGATGCTTTACCGCACACGCCACAACTGGAAGTGGTATAAAAGTGCCGCTCCAACTTGCCGGTATCAGGCATTACACTATCGTTTAGCGACAGGCGCACTACATTTTCGTTATTGGTGCCGGTGTATTCAAATGAAACTATATCGGCAGCGGAGGTAATGATACCTTCGGTATATAGAAAGCCGGTTGCCAGTTCCCCGTCGTTGCCAGGGGTGCGCATGGTCACGGAGATGCTTTTTTGCGTCCTTTTATTGGCTGGGCCATACGCCAGCTTTATTTCCAGCGGCTCTTCTGCGGCCAGCAGGTCTTCGGCATCTATGGCACTGGTGGCGGTTACTTTTTTGATGATAGTTTTTGCAACTGGCGGCATTACCAAATTTACGGATTATATGATCGGTAGTTTCCGCAAAATTAGGAGGCTAATAAAAAATAAGTATCTTGTTATTTCAAAACCGATCGTATGCTGTTTTTTGTTGGGTTAGTTGTAATTATCGTGATCATAGGTGTTATCAAAGGGCGCTCTTCTGAAGATTAATAGGCTAGGCCTGCTTCTCATATCTTATTAAGCTGGTACATCACTGGCGGCTAATTGTTCTTTTGCTGCGAATTCATTGCAGATACCAAAAGTTTTGCGATGGTACGGTGATATGCCATGCTCATTGATCTGCCTGCGGTGATGGGCTGTGCCATAACCTTTATTATCGTTCCAGCCGTAGTGGGGATATTCTTCGTGCATGCGCAGCATGTATTCGTCGCGGTGGGTTTTTGCCAGTATGCTTGCTGCAGCTATGGCAGTGTATATGGCATCGCCCTGTATTACGCACTGGTGCACTATACCGAAGTAAGGAGAGAACATATGCCCGTCTATAAGCAACAGGTCAGGCCGGGTAGCTAGCTGGTCTATGGCCAGGTGCATAGCCTTGAAGGAAGCTTTGAGTATATTGATGCGGTCTATTTCCTCATGGTCTACCATTGCTACGGCCCATGCTATGGCTTTGCGCTCTATTATAGGTCTTAGTTTGTTGCGGTCTTCTTCAGTCACCTGCTTGCTGTCGTTGAGCAGTGTATGGCGGAAACCTTCGGGCAGGATAACAGATGCCGCGAAGACCGGGCCTGCCAGGCAACCCCTACCTGCCTCATCGCAACCTGCTTCTATTAGCCCCTTCTTAAAAAAACGTTTCAGCACCGGCACCTTTCTTTTAAACAAAGTAAAAGAAAAAGGCTATAACTACAGGCTATTGCACCAGAAATATTTATGCACCGGCAAATAACATCCCCATAGTTTTGCGCTGTGGCATAATTCTATTAGGTTTGATATAAATAGGTTATAAAATATATCATGGATAAAGTCAAGTTCCCCTTTTATGCAAGAGTAGCGCTTATATTACTGGCAGTGGTATTGCTGTATTTAATACTGCGAGAGGCTAGTAATATATTCATCCCTCTGGTGTTTGGGTTGCTGATAGCCATATTGCTGTACCCACTCAATAAGTTTTTTGAAAACAAGCTGCGCCTTGGCCGCACAGGGTCAGCTATGTTATCGGTGATGCTATTTATTTCGGCTATGCTGGGGTTCGTTTATTTCCTTGCCATACAGATCATTGGCTTCTCCGATGATTTTCCGTTGCTGAAGAAAAGGTTCCAGGAGATGTTTGGCGATCTGCAGCACTGGTTTGCTTATAAGTTCCATGTCAACAACTCGCAGCAGACCGCCTATATCAATAAGTCTATAAACGGTTTTATGGGGTCTGCGGCGCAGTCAGTAAGTAACCTTTTTGTATCTGTTACCGGTATTTTACTGCTCACGGTATTTGTTCTGATCTTTACTTTCTTCATTTTATATCACCGCAAAATGCTGATGCAGTTTGTGCTGCAACTGTTTAAGAAAGGCCATCAGGACAAGGTAAAGGAAGTGATCATGGAGACTAAGAGCATGATCAACTCCTACGTGGTGGGCCTGGTGATAGAGATGGTGCTGATAAGTATTGTTAACTGCTCCATGTTCCTGATCATGGGCATAAAGTATGCGCTGCTGCTGGGCGTGATGGCCGCTGTGCTCAATATTATTCCTTACCTGGGCATTTATACCTCTATAGTTATAGGTATGCTGGTCACGTTTGCCAACAGTTCCGGACCTATGGCGCTGGAAGTAGGTATAGGGCTATTTATAGTACACCTGCTCGATTCTAATATATTATTCCCGCGCATTGTAGGCGGCAGGGTAAAGATGAACCCGTTTATTACCATTATAGCGGTGATAGTGGGTGAGTTTGTATGGGGTATTCCCGGAATGTTCCTGTTTATACCTATTACCGGCATCATAAAGCTTGTATGTGAGCGGGTAGAAGGCCTGGAAGCCTGGGCGCTGCTGATAGGGGTGGAAGAAACCGAAAAAAAGCCTGCCCTGCAGGTAAAAGAGGACGACGTAAAGTCATAAAAGCGTTCCATTCTGCAATTTTCATAGATGCAATGTGTTAAAGAAATTCAAAATCACATTCCTTTATTATTGTATTACTGCCATAGCCGATTAAATTTGCGCATCAATTATGTTTCAATTTCAGCACATAAACCATTTGTATGCGCTTGGCGTAGTGCCATTGCTGGTGGTGTTATTTATAAGCGTAGTATACTGGAGAAAACGGAAGCTGCAAAAGCTAGGCGATGAAACGCTGGTAAACGAGCAGATACGTGGCTTTATACCCGGCAGAAATGCCACGCGGTTCATTTTAATGACGTTTGCTTTGTCTGCTATTATTATTGGCTGGGCAAACCTGAGGATGGGCGATAAGAGCGAGAAGGTGCAGCGGAAGGGTATAGACGTAGTGGTGGCGCTCGACGTGAGCAAGAGCATGCTGGCAAAAGATATATCGCCCGACAGGCTGACGCGCGCCAAGCAATTCATCATGAGCCTGACCGATAAAATGCACAACGACCGGGTGGCGCTGGTGGTATTTGCAGGCAAGGCGTATTTGCAAGTACCCCTGACTATAGATTACAGCGCAGTAAAAATGCTGCTGCAAACCGTAACGCCGGATATGGTACCTACCCAGGGCACCGTGATAGGCGATGCAATAGATATGGCGATGCAATCGTATACCAAGAACGAACGCAAGTTTAAATCGCTCATCATTATATCTGATGGCGAAGACCATGACGAGACCGCTATACAAAAGACGCGCGAAGCGGCAGATGCAGGAGTGATCGTTCATACCATAGGCATAGGATCGCCACAGGGAACTACGCTGTATGACCCCGAAACAAAGTCGGTAAAGCTGGATGAGAATGGTAACCCGATAGTGAGCAAGCTGAATGAAGAAGAGATGCGGGCGATAGCTGGTGCAGGGCACGGCACCTATAGCCTGCTGCAAAATACAGATGATGTAGCTACGAAGATAGAGGGGGAACTGGAAGGTATGGAACAAAAGAGCCTTGGCTCGGTAGTGTTTACCGACTTTACCAGCTACTATCAGTATTTCCTTTTTGCCGGCTTCCTGGCGTTGCTTATAGAGTGGCTGCTGCCGGGTACTGATAAGAAGAAGGTCAAGAATACTAAAGGGGCATTGCCTGCTGCTGTGCTTGTACTGTTAATGATACTGGTGAGTAACGCAGCTTTCGGGCAAACGAGCAGGTATTTGCAGCAGGGTAATAAATTTTATGAGCAGCAAGACTATAAAGCTGCTGCCGCTGACTATGCCAAGGCGATATCCAGAGATCCTAATAACACACCGGGATATTTTAACCTCGGCAATTCGCTGTACCAGCAGAAGCAATACGACTCATCGAGAAAAGTATTGGCCGCTACTGAGAAGCTGGCAAAAGATAAACCATCGAAGGCTGCTGTGGATTACAACATAGGTAACACCTACATGTCTCAGCAAAAATGGGAAGATGCTGCTAATGCGTATAAGCAAACCCTGCGCAATAATCCACAGGATGTAGATGCTAAGTATAACCTGTCGTATGCAGAGCAGATGATGAAGAAACAAGACCAGCAGAGCAAAGACAAGAAACAGGACAAGCAAAATAAACAGAACAAAGACCAGAAAGATAAAGACAAGCAGAACCAGAAGAATAAAGACCAGGACAAGAACAAGCAGGATAAAGATAACAAAGACGATAAAGACAAAGGTGAGAAAGATAAAGAAGACCAACACCCGCAAGGCCAGCCCAGCAAGCTTTCTCAGCAGCAAGCCGATCAATTGCTGAACGCACTGCAACAAGAAGAAAGGAAACTGCAGGACAAAATGAAGAAAGAAAAAGGAGTGCCCGTGAAGATGCAGAAGGATTGGTAACGCCAGTGCGGACCTCACCCCTGACCCCTAAAGGGGAACCAAGATTTGGCTGATTTAAAAATCATCATCTTCATTTCTTCATTGAGCAGTTCTATTTTTTTTACAGTATACCAAAAATAGCATCGCTAAATTTTTAACTGAAGCAGAGAGCAAGCACGATGCTTAATGCATGGTTCCCCTTTAGGGGTTCAGGGGTTTTTGTGGATAAGCTGTCAATATCTTTTTAGTATTCTGAAATTTTTTTGCAAATATTTTTTTTATGGAAGAAATTCTTTTTAATATTGTGTAAGGATTGTACTTACTAACCCATCCTTTATAGAGTCCGGCAGCCCACAACCTCGCCGGACTTTTTTTGTGCCCTCTACAACCCTTTACAGGCGCGGCTTTCAGACAACACGATTTTTTATGCAGCAGTATTATATTTTTCACAAGCCCTACCAGGTGCTCTCTCAATTTTCGAAAGAGGGTGATAAAAAAACGTTAGCCGATTTTTTTCCGCAGCTGCCCAAAAATATTTATCCCGTAGGCCGTCTTGATTTTGATAGTGAAGGATTGCTGTTGCTCACTGATGATAAACTACTCACACATCAATTGCTCGATCCATCATTTGCGCATCCGCGAACTTATTGGGTGCAGGTGGAAGGTGAGTTGACTAAAGAAGCACTGCAACAATTGGAGCAAGGTGTGCTAATAAATGTAGACAGTAAACAATACCGCACTAAAAAAGCAACAGCGAAAATTTTAGATGCGCCAGTTGTATCGGAAAGAAACCCGCCTATACGTTTCCGGAAAAATATTCCGACATCGTGGATAGCACTTACACTTACTGAAGGAAAAAACAGGCAGGTAAGAAAGATGACCGCAGCGGTGGGATATCCTACTTTGCGATTGATAAGATATTCTATTGGTGGAGTGACAATAGAAAAGATAGAACCGGGACATCACCGGTTGATGGATGAGGGCATTAAAAAGATGTTGTTTGAGAAATAGGCATCTGCGATGCATACGAATATTGGCAGAGCCAGGTGTTATCAAATCTATTTAAATATCGAAGTATATATTTAAACGCTTACATTAAGCTGTTTGACAGGTTAATAACAATTATAGGCAGGCAAACATGGGTGCGTTAACTAAATAGTTTCTTACTATTTCACAAGTATGGTTATTTTTGCGCTGCACAACAATTTCTTGTACATGTTTAATTTAGTGTTATTCGGCCCTCCTGGCAGTGGTAAAGGCACACAATCAGAAAATATAGTAAAGACGTATAAACTACAGCACATTTCTACCGGCGACCTCCTGCGCGATGAAGTAACGAGGCACACCCCACTGGGAACAGAGGCTAAAAAATATATGGACCAGGGTTTGCTGGTGCCAGATGAAGTGGTGATAGGCATGATAAGCGGAAAAATAGACGACATGCCCGATGCCCGCGGATTTATATTTGATGGTTTTCCGCGTACACGCCCGCAGGCCGAAGCGCTGGATAAGCTGCTGGAATTTAAAGGCACTAAAATAAACCTGGTGCTGGCGCTGGAAGTGCCGGAGCCGGAGCTGATAAAGAGGCTTATAGGCAGGGGCGAAACCTCTGGCCGTAGCGATGATACGGAAGAAGTGATCACCAAACGCATAAAAGAATACCACCAGAAAACGCAACCCGTAGCCAGCTACTACGATGAGCAGGGCAAGTTAGAGCGTGTGGTGGGCAACCATACCATACCGGAAACGTTTAAGACGTTATCTAAGCACGTAACCAAGTACCTTTTGCCAGTAGCTTAGTTAAGTTAAAGGTTAAAAGTTAAAGCCTGGAAGTATCTGCGATTCGCAGCGCCAAAAGCTACCTGTACGCAGCAGTATTCATGATTCTATTAAAGCAGGAGAAATAATTATATAGTGGAGAGAGGAAATTTTGTAGATCATATACGGATATTCACCCGGTCGGGTAAGGGCGGTGCAGGCAGTGCTCACTTCGAGCGCAATAAGTTTGATTCAATGGCTGGCCCTGACGGGGGCAATGGCGGCCGTGGCGGCCATATCATACTCAGGGGCAATGCCCAACTGTGGACGCTGCTACACATGCGCTATTATAAAAACGTGCTGGCAAAAGACGGCGAGAACGGCCTGAAGAATAACTCTACCGGGCACGATGGCGCCGATATAATACTGGAAGTGCCGCTGGGCACCGTGGCAAGAGACGTGGAAACCGGTGAGGAAGAAGTAGAGATACTGGAAGATGGCCAGGAGGTAACATGGATAAAAGGCGGCCGTGGCGGGCTGGGTAATGCAAACTTTGCCACTGCAACCAACCAAACCCCGCAATACGCCCAGCCGGGTGAAATGGGCTCTGAAGGCTGGAAGGTGCTGGAGCTAAAGATACTGGCCGATGTGGGCCTGGTAGGCTTTCCTAATGCCGGTAAATCTACCCTGTTATCTGTAGTGAGCGCTGCTAAGCCTAAGATAGCCAACTACGCATTTACTACCCTTACTCCCCAGTTGGGTATAGTATCTTACCGGGACAACAAATCTTTTGCCATGGCAGACCTGCCGGGCATTATTGAGGGTGCGGCTGAAGGTAAAGGATTAGGGCATCGTTTCCTGAGGCATATAGAGCGAAACTCCGTATTGCTGTTCCTGATACCGGCAGACAGTAACGACCATGCTGCTGAATTTGACATACTGCTTAATGAGCTGGAGCAGTATAACCCCGAGCTGTTGCAAAAAAAGATAATTATTGCCATCAGCAAGAGTGACATGCTGGACGATGAACTAAAAAATGCCATAGCAGAAACACTGCCAGAGGGCATTCCCCACATTTTCATATCATCTGCTGCTAACCAGGGGCTTGTAGAACTGAAAGATATGCTGTGGCAGGCGCTGACCGACCCGGCATAGTTTTGTTCTGTATTGTTTATACTAACTTTAGTGTAACCCATATAGCCAAATATGAATATAGCTACCAATCGTGTAGAGGCATTTAGCGACTGTGTTATATCTATAGCTATAACCATAATGGTGTTTGACATAAAGCTGCCTGATAACATCATGCACCTGTCTAACAAGCGTGAGCTGAAGGAACTACTGGTGTTATCTCCCCAACTTGTAGCGTACCTGTTTAGTTTTACGGTGCTGGGCATTATGTGGCTCAATCATCACCACCTATTCCACATGATCAGGAAGGCGGATGAGAAATTCCTGTGGCTGAACCTGCACCTGCTTTTTTGGCTTAGCCTCATACCATTCCCTACCAACCTATTGGGCGCTGCCCCCGATCTGTCTTATTCTGCTGCTATATACGGCATAGTATTATTTATGTCGTCGTTTGCCTTTATGCTGCTGCGCAGGTATGCTATACGGCACAACTTTTTCTTCATGGAAGAAGAGCACGCACTAAATACATCGGTAAACAAGGCAAACAGGCGGGCGATAGTAAAGAACTATATAGGCATGGCAGCCTATCTTATTTCTATACCTGCTTCGTTCTGGTCTTTATATGCGGCTTATGCATGTTTTGCGGTAGCGCCTATATTGTTTTTTATACCCGATGGCGTGGACGATGAAGTGCTGGCTGAGAAAATAATAGAGAAAAATGAATAGTATCCAAACTATGAAACAAGTAACCCCTACTGAACTGAAAAAATGGATAGCCAGCGGTAAAGATTTTGTGCTGATAGATATAAGAGAGGACTGGGAACGTGAGCGCTATAACATCGGCGGCAGGCACATACCACTTGG
This sequence comes from Bacteroidota bacterium, assembly GCA_013285595.1. Lineage (GTDB taxonomy): Bacteria > Bacteroidota > Bacteroidia > Chitinophagales > Chitinophagaceae > Nemorincola. The sequence continues at coordinate 74,386 of JABDHF010000002.1, read as the reverse complement.
TGATCTTATAGGCAGAACGAATGAGCTGCCTAAAGATAAAGACGTAGTGCTCTATTGCGAAAAGGGCATACGCAGTGTGCTGGCCATACAGCGGCTGGAAACATTGGGGTTTCACAATCTTATCAATCTATCGGGCGGTATGAATAGCTGGAAAGAACAGGTGGGTTAGTTTTCCCGCTTCAGCTCCAGTATCACGCCATTATTGGTTACTGCCAGCTTGTGCTCTACGCCCAGGGTTAGCGTATAATTAATATCCTGGTGGCCGCAGGGGAAATTGAAACATACCGGGTAGTCATATTCTTTCACCTTATCCCATATTATCTCTTCAATGGTTTGCCCGAAAGGCCGCTCGGTATCCTGCATATCGGTAAAGCCGCCTACTATCAGGCCTTTCAGGTGGTCAAACTTACCGGCCCTTTTCAGGTTCATGAGCATACGGTCGGCATTATACAGGTATTCGCCTATGTCCTCAATAAAAAGGATCTTGTCTTCGGTATTCACCTCTGATGCAGAGCCGGTAAGGTGGGCGAGTATAGCAAGGTTGCCGCCGGTCAGGATTGCCTTTGCCGTTCCCGGCCTGTTGCGTGGCGATGGGTCTATATGGTACATTATAGATTCTCCCGTAAGCGCTGCATGGAAGGTGTTTAGATATGCCTCGTGCTCCGTTTCTGGCTTAAAGGCCCCGCACATAGGGCTATGCAGGGACGGCATTTCGTAGCGGGACTGCAGGTGATTATGCAGCACCACTATATCGCTGAAGCCACATATCCATTTGGGGTTTTTCAGGAAGGCTGTAAAATCGAGGCGGTCAATAATGCGGCTCATGCCATAGCCGCCACGGCCCATGAGTATGGCATTGATATTCGGGTCGTCTAGCATGGCCTGCAGGTCTGCAAGGCGCTCATCATCGGTGCCGGAAAAGTAATTGTGCTGTGTACCCACAGTGGCACCCACTTTTACCTTAAATCCCCAGCGCTCTAATATAGGAATGGCGCCCGCTACGCGCTCATCAGACACATAGCCCGACGGGCAGGTAATACCGATAACAGGGCCCGCAGCTGGTGCAGTAATACCTATTACAGAACTTGGCTTTAAGAATGGCGGGTGGAACATAAGTCAAAAGTTAAAGGTTAAAACCAAAAAGTGGTGTTGCCCAATAAAGCTAAGGCAAAAAACCTATATAGATATCGTCCTCTTTAATCTCCACCGGATAAGTAAATAACTTATAACCTTCGCCAGTAGTATTGCGGCCATTCGCAGGGTCGAAGCGGTATTTATGATCAGGGCATACTATGCGACCCATGCCATCTATCCAGCCATCGCACAGCGGTGCGCCGGCATGTGGGCATGCAGCGGTAAACGCATAAACAGCGCTATTGCGTTTGATCAAGCCAATACGTTTGCCAGATACAAATGTTTCAATCATTTTACCTTCAGGAAGAGATGGAAAAGAAACCGCGTCTATTTTATGCCAGTTAAACACAATCATGCCCATAATTTAAAGTTGAATCTTGTCCTATTGTTCAAGGTTCCTAGCAAAGCTTAATAGATGGTTCCCCTTTAGGGGTTCAGGAGTTTACCTTCTCTGTACAAAAAAGTCCTTCATCAGTTGGGCACACTCATCGGCCATTATTCCTTTTGTCAGTTCGGCCTTTTGGTGAAAAGGCCAGTTGTCGCCAGTGGTTTTGCGGTAGCCGTTTTTCACATCTTCGGCGCCATACACTATACGCGCCAGCTTAGACCAGTACATGGCCCCACAGCACATAAGGCAGGGCTCTACTGTTACATAAAGTGCAGCCTCAGGCAGGTATTTGCTGCCCAGCGTATTGAATGCTGCGGTAAGCGCTATCATCTCGGCATGGGCCGTGCTGTCGTTAAGCTGTTCCACCTGGTTGTGCCCGCGGGCTATGATCTTGTTGTCCCACACTACCACTGCGCCCACGGGCACTTCGCCTGCGTCATAAGCCTGCCTGGCCTGTTGCAGTGCCTGTCGCATAAAGTATTCGTCGTTGAATTCCATAACTCTAACCTCAAACCCCTAAAAGGGGCTTCCCCTCGTTTCGTAGGAGTTTGATATTTGTTAAAAATAATTTACCCAAATATAGCTTCAAAAGCTCAATGTCTTAACTGCAGCTAAATAGCAGGTTCCCCTTTAGGGGTCAGGGGTTTTACTCCCTGTTTCTGCTATCCATAATAATGGTCACGGGGCCATCGTTTACCAGGGCCACCTTCATATCTGCGCCAAAAGTGCCTGTAACTATAGGGCGCCCTATCTTTTCGGAGAGGTCGGCAATAAAAGCTTCGTATAGTGGTATAGCTTGTTCTGGCCGGGCAGCCTTTATGAATGACGGCCTATTGCCCTTTTTATAAGATGCATGCAGGGTAAACTGGCTGACCAGCAGTATATCGCCGTTGATCTCTTTGATGTCTTTATTCATCATGCCCTGGTCGTCGGCAAACACCCTTAACTGTGCTATTTTGCCACATAGCCAGCTTACATCTTCAGTGGCATCTTCTGTTTCTATTCCTAATAAGATCATAAAACCCTTGCCTATGGCCGCTTTTTCATCGGCATCTATGGTGACGCTTGCGGTAGAGACCCGCTGGATAATTGCTCTCATAATGGTGCAAAATTGACAATAATAAATGAATCGCCTAATAGTATTTACTTTTGCGCTCCATGTTTAATCTTAATGATACCATAGTAGCTATTGCCACTCCGCCAGGAGAAGGGGCTATAGGCATAATACGCCTTAGCGGCAGTGATGCTATAACGATAACGAATACCCTATTTGCAGGTAAGGACCTTACGAAACAACAAAGCCATACGCTGCACTTTGGCAAGATCAAAGACGGCGATAAGATAATAGATGAGGTAGTAGTAAGCCTGTATAAAGGGCCTAAAAGTTATACCGGTGAGGATGTGACAGAGATAAGCTGTCATGGGTCGGATTATGTGCTGGAGCAGGTACTTAACTTGTGTATAGAGCACGGAGCGAGGATGGCCCAACCTGGAGAATTTACCCTCCGGGCATTCCTGAAAGGCAAGCTGGACCTGACACAGGCAGAGGCCGTGGCAGACCTGATAGCCAGCCAAAGTGGGGCAGCGCATAAGGCAGCGATACATAACCTGCGTGGCGGCTTCAGCGAAGATCTGAAAGAGATGCGTGAGCAACTGATACAGTTTAGCGCGCTGATAGAGCTGGAGCTAGACTTTAGCCAGGAAGATGTGGAGTTTGCGGACCGTACAAAATTTTATGAGCTGATACAGCGGCTGACCATAGCTACGCAACAACTGCTGGACTCTTTCAGGCTGGGTAACGTGATAAAGAATGGGGTGAGTGTAGCCATAATAGGCAGGCCCAATGCGGGTAAAAGCACGCTGCTCAATGCACTGCTGAATGAAGAGCGGGCCATAGTAAGCGATATAGCAGGCACTACCCGCGACACCATAGAAGAGGTGCTCAATATCAACGGGCTTCTCTTCCGGCTTATAGATACTGCCGGTATAAGGGAGCATAGCACAGACGTTATAGAGCTGCAAGGGATAGAAAGAAGCGTGGCGGCCATGAATAAGGCTGATGTGGTGGTGTATTTGTTTGACTTGGTCGAAAGTCAAAAGTCGAAAGTCGAAAGTGAGCGGGTACTGGAACAAAAAGGGACTTTCGAAGCTGCTGGTATTAAATATTTATTGGTCGGCAATAAGGTGGATGATATTGACATTAACGAAGCCATGGAAACGTTTAAGCCTATTGCTAAAGACGTGTTGTTTATCTCTGCTAAGAACAAAGAGAACATACATCAACTGAAAGACGCCTTATATGACCTGGTAACTGAAGGTAAAGTAAAACAGGAGGGTACTATCATTACCAATGCACGACACTACAGTGCCCTGCAAGAAGTGCTCACCTCGCTGCACGATATTAAGACCGGCTTAGATAATGATATCTCCAGCGACCTTATAGCGCTCGATATCCGCACCTGCCTCTATGCACTTGGTGAAATAACCGGGGAGGTAACTACTGAAGATAAACTGGACTATATATTTTCTAAGTTTTGTATCGGGAAGTGAAATGCTGTGTTATTACAATTATTTAATACGAGTACAAAATGTAAAACGTACTAAAATCAATACTCTTGAGAATTTATTTTGTTATTCTTTAGATGTTGTTTGATCATTCCTTTCTCATTTTTTGTTATTGCAGTGTTACTTTAGTGGTCTTTTCTTGTTACTTTTATGGTGGTCGATGCAAATGATGGGGTGATTTTGCGACGTTTTGCGCTATTTTGATCCGTTTTGCTTCGATTTGAATATCACTTTTTATGAGTAGCAAGATAGAAATCGTCAAAAACTGTGAATACTGCGGTAAGCTATATACAGCTCGCACTTTATATACACGTTACTGTTCTCACACCTGCAATAAAAAAGGGTACAAAGCTATTAAGCGACAAGAGCGCATTGATAGCCATAAAAGCTTGCCAAATAAAAAGGGAATACCAGCACCTACTTCAACCCTCCTATTAGCAGAAATAAAAGCAAAAGACTTTTTAAGCGTTACGGAAACATGCGCTTTAGTCGGTGTGTCCAGAAATACTTTGTTCGGTGGATTAAAGGCGACTTGCTTCCTACATACCAACACGGCACTAAACATCTAATCAAAAAAGAAGACATCAATAAAATTTTCAACAATGGAAAATAAAAAGAAGAAAGCTGCACCCCGGCAAAATCAAATTGTGAAGATTCGTAGGAAAGTTCTGAAAAGTGGTGAAACAACTCTGTTCCTTGACATATACTATCAAGGCAAACGTTACTATGAGTTCTTGAACCTTCGTTTAGTAAAAGGCTCTACCAAGATTAATCGTGACCATAATGCTAATGTAGAATTGTTAGCAGAGAACATCCGCTCCAAAAGGCAACTGGAAATATCAAGCGGCGATTATGACTTTATGCCTGCTTTCAAGAAGACTATTCCTTTGACTGACTATTTTGAAAAGCAGATGGAAAAGCGAAAAGATAGCGAGAGTAATTATCAGAACTGGCAAAGTACATTAAAGCACCTACAAGCGTTTGAGAGCGGAAATATTATGTTATCACAGGTAAATGAAAATTGGCTGGGTGAATGGCACTCTTACTTAAAAACAACAAAAACTAAAAACGAGAAAAAATTATCAAAGAACACTATTTTCTCTTACTACAATAAGGTTGTCGCATGTCTTAAACAAGCATTTAAAGAGAAACTAACAAACTTCAATCCGGCACAAGCTTCTATCGGTGTAAAATCAGAGGATAGCAAGCGAGAATATTTAACAGCAGAGGAAGTTCAAAAGTTGATTAATACCGAGTGTGATGATCCGCAGTTAAAAAGAGCATTTTTGTTTAGCTGTCTTACAGGCCTGCGTTGGAGTGATATAGAGAAACTAAAATGGTCGGAAGTTAGGGAGGACATGATAATGTTCCAACAGAAAAAGACAGGCGGTATCGAATATTTACCTGTGTCAGAGCAAGCATTGTATTTCTTAGGCGAACGTAAAGACGAGAAAGAAAGAGTATTTCATTTAACCTATAGCGCATGGAACAACGTGAAATTACGAGAGTGGGCAATGGCTGCTGGTATAAAGAAGAAAGTAACTTTTCACGTTGCCCGTCACACTATGGCTACAATGAGTTTAACGAACGGTGCCGATATTTATACAGTAGGTAAGCTGCTCGGCCACCGCCACATCAAGACCACTCAGATTTATACAAAGGTGATTGACTCAAAGAAACGTGAAGCTGTTGATAGTTTGCCTAAGTTCAAACTTTGAGATTGAACTGTTACTTTTTAAGAAACCCAACGGTATAAGCATCACTACTCAATATTTGAAAATCCAGTACTGTCCAAAGATCAATAATAACAGACGTTTTAATGAGCATTAATGCTTCCTTGTCGCTAAGTTCGCTTCCATCGTCTGTGATCTTCCATTTCGAAGGTTCTTCGCGTAACCTTTTTTCGGCTTGCTCATCCGTAATCGCCGCAACTGTCACATTCAACTCATTTTCGTACCATCGCTCATCTGTCTTAAAACGCATTTTGAAAGCGTCATTAAACTTGGCGACTACAACCCTATTATTTAAGAAATTACTGTAAGAATAGTATATTGGAATATCTTCAAAGAATCCAAGCGTACCTTGAACTGCATCTACCCCTTTGATTCTCGAAACAAATTTTGAAGAAGCTAACAATTCGTGATCTTGATAGCTATGTTCGGGACTCATGAAAATAATGTCAGGATTTACGTTATCCTTTCTTAGACTCGAAAGAGCAGTTTCAAGCAACACCAAAATTGATGCCGCAGTGAGCTTATCACCCTTGCCTACGATTGCAGTGTTAAAAAAGTTATCATCTTCCCATCTCCCGATTTGACCGCCAATTTGCCCAATATTGTAAATCGGTTGATAGTATTCTCCTTCAATAAACATCATTTTAGCTTTTTCGAAAAAAGTTCTTTGCCCAATTATCTTTAGCTTTACCTCTGTACTTGTTATTAACTCTTTACAGTTCTTTCTTTCAAAAACTTGGCGCACCAAAGCCTGTGTTTTCCATGATTCGCCAATAACTCTTCTGAATTCATCTATTTTCTCCTGGCTTAGCGGGGCTTGTGCTATTTGTTGCTCTTTGTTTCCAATATTCTGCCTTTTTACAACTACAAGCTGATGCAGAACATTATCGCACCTTTTAATTAATTCCTCCTTATTTTTCACATTCAATAGTTTCGCCCATTTTTCAAATTCGCTTTGAAAAATTTTGAAGTTGCTTTCCACAGCGTCAACGAGAAAAACAGCGTTTTTCAATTGCTTAGAATCTAAACCGCTAAAGTCATAGTAAGCATTGTCAATTCTGACCTGTGCGGCAGCAAAACCCATCGTTAACCAATCATTAGGATATGGTGGATGGTACATTTCACCAGACGGTCTTTCCATATAATCCCATCCCTGCCATTCAAAGTAACCCAAAGGGGACTTATCCCTAAGTTGAAGAATGTCATAAATTATTTCTCTGCTATCGTTATACTGCAATGCAATTTCATTTAGCAAATCATTCGCGATCTCAGCATTTATTTTGCCAACATAAAACAAAAAAACTATCCAATAATAGACTCCTAAAAGGGCGTGTCTTCGATATTCACTGAACTTCTTTTCGAGCTCAATTTCATCATCCAAGACCTTTAAGCGTATGTCTTTATCTTCAGGATTTTGCATCTCAATATCCAGCTTAGCACGAGAAAGCTCATAATATTTTTCTTCGCGAAAACTGAAAATCTGATTATACTCCTGAATAGCAGTTTTAAATGTCGCAACATCCCCATTGTTAGCTATGAAAAAAAATAACCTGCTAAAACCATTAAACGCCCAATAGTAAAACTCATTTAACTGCTTTTTTTGCTCGATATTTTTGGAATTGCTTATAAGAACCCCAATATCAAACCAAATGATTTCCTTTAAGTTTGCTGCGGCCTGTTTTGAATAGACCGGATGTAAATAAGCAATCGCCGGATTTTGTCTTGCCTTTAAATACGATGTTCCGTAAATAAATGCTGGAGAAAAAATATACTCTTGAAAGTGCTTGATTGTACCGTGACTTATCGCCAGTTGTAAAACATTTCTAACGAATCCCAAGAGGATGTTAAATGTCTCTTTACTGCTTCTTTCAATTGCTTTCTCAATCCCGGTCAACACAATTGAGTCAATGCCGAGCGTTATGTCTGATTTGTCATTCATGGTTTGACTTCACATTTCATTTGCAAGGAATAATATTCTAAGTATGATTGAAGAATCGGTTCTAAGTTCTTGTGTTTGCCTTCTTGTGAATATTCCTCAAGTTTTTGATCAAAGTACTTTCGCATTGGGAAAGGATCATCAACAACATTTTTCTTTCTTACTACCAGACTGTTTCGCAATAATTTTTGCTCTGCCTTTGAATTTGGCGAATCCGTACATGAGAGGTATTGGGATTGCGCATCAAAAAACTGCCCTAACTGCAACTCGCTATAATAGAGTTGACCTTGCTTCTGTTTTAGTGAAATATAGTATTCTATATCAACCATATTGACATCAAGCAATACTTTGTCCTGTGCAAGCAAATCATCCAACTCAGTTGCCATGCCGTTATCCTCTAAGGGCAGCCTTCCATCAAAATTGAAATCGAGATCATCAAAGAAATTCCTACGCTTAATACTTTTATCATTCATCAGCCTATCGTACTCGATTTTACTATACTTTTCAATAAGGATAGTATACAAATTCCTCTTGCCTTCTTCTATAAATTCCAAATGCAAAAAATTATGTATCTTTTTTGCATCAGTAAAATGTATGATTGTCCTAAAAAGATACCCTATAAGCAGTAAAACAACAATCACAAGATATGTTCCCGTAATTACCAATCTTGAATAAATAAATTCTGAAGTAACAGAATCACGCAATAATGAGATTATCATCAGTGACCCTATCGTGCTTAATGTGAAGTATATAATTGGATATAGCTTAGAGTTTGTAAAAAGTAGTTTATACGTCTGAGATTCTTTAATGGCTATATTGCCAATCAAAAAGCCAACGACTGCTAATGTCATACTAATAATAGTCGCAACATTTGTTGCTCTCTGGTCAATGATGATTTTGGCTGATAGATTTGACAGCGATAGAATGTTCAAATACTTCACATCGATACTCACACCAACTGTGTATGCAATAATTACCAATAGTAGTATTAGCCACCATCTATTTCTGTTAAAAAAATACTGTGTGCAACGTTTTTTGACTGATTGGAAATTTGAATCGAAAACATCTTTATGCTTAACAGCAATCATACGCTTTACCCGATATCTCAGCCAATTTTCATGGTTTCTAAACAATTGTAGCAAAAACATTTTCAAATGAATTAACTGCGAAAACTTTATTTCATAAGTATTAGCTTACCGATTTGAAAGTGTTTCTTTCAAAACCAAATTTTACGATATTATCAAAAGTAGCTTTTGCGCGAGCATAAAGCCAGTCAAATCCAACAATTTTCAGAACACCTTGAGTAGATTCATTTTCTTGTTTCAATCTTTCAGCCTGCATAGCACTTAATGTAGATTCATTACCAATGACCACCAAACAAAATGGTCGATAAATATTTTTATAAGTTTGGATTGCGTATAAGCTATTGTTGATAGCCCAATTTCTAAAATCCAGCGCTTGTCTTTTTGCATGAGTGGCTTTCGCCGATAGTTCGCCAGACTTTGTAATTATTGAAAAACTTGGTTGTTCTATTTCGACGATCGTATAATTATTGTCCATTGATCTAATTAGGAAATCTGGTATCAATTTTTCACCAAACTTTGGTTTTGACCAAATTTGAGCATGAAATGGCTCAAGGACATATGGTGCCGATTTAAGAAAATTGTGAACTTCCGATTCTGTTGTCTTCGAATTCGATACTAACTTTTGATAATTATCTAATCCAATGGGACTAAAATTGAACCATCTAGCCATTAATGCTGCAAAAACATGTTCTTGGGCGATTTCGTTCGCTCCCCAACCCAAGTTGTGAATAATCCCCATTGGGAAAGTATTTTCTTTTTCTACTGATTGGATCAAAGCGATCAATACTTCTTTTGCAGTACTTACAAGTTCTTCTGTCAAGTATTTATCACTTGATAAATCTAACTGCTGGACATTCTCGAAGTTTCTATACGTTGATGCGAATTCGTTAAGTGTTTTGCTTGAAACATGGCTCAAAAAAGAGGTTACGTTCGTTATCGCTCTGAACCCATTATTCGCAATTGCTCTTTCACCCAATTTGCGTAGTCCAACTGCACCCCAATAGACTGTTCCAATGATCGAAATCATTTGATAGTCTGATTTGTAAGTTATACCTCCATAATCAGACAAGGCAAGGTTTAAAAGCAAATCTAAGCTTGTTGGTGTGCCAGATTCGTATAATCGTACAATAACACCACTAACACCCTCTAAGCTCCCTTGGGTTTCTGCCAAATGCACCAATTCGTCTAAAGTATATTTCCTTTCCATTAAGCAAATAGATATTTAAGAGATTTTTTCAATTCAAACATATATATAAAAGTCGTTAAACGCCAAGTACATTCTATGCTAGAAAGTAAAAACAGCTTTCAAATGCACTAAAATCAACGCGCTCTCTTTAAGCGGTAACAATGAAAGAACAAACAATCAAAAATCAACCACCATTTTGCAATTTGTTATAATATTTAATCGTCTTCCCCTTTTCTTTCAATAAGCCATTTATATAGCTTAGATAGAAAATTATACTCATCTTCCTTTACGCTGTAAGAATGAAAATTTTGGTTTCTGATCTTTTCAAGTTTTTGCATCCATTTGGTTTTTTCCTCCTTACCACCTCTTATTTTCTCTTCACCGGGCATTGTATAGCAACCCTCAAATATTTCGCTCCAGTTCTTACCATAAGTAGCAATTTTTCGGTAATCGATAATATTTAAGCAATCCCAAGGCTCAAAATCTTCATTTTCTTCTTCACTATTCTCCAAATTTTTTTGTGCGGCTCGTGTAACTGCGTCCATATGAACTGCGTTTGGCACTCCATCTTTAAACCATTTATTCCCAAATGCATCCTTTAATTTCTGTTGAAAATCATTTTTCATGAACGTCTCCAAATCTCTTATCATTCTAAAAGAATCTTCATTAAATGCCTTTGCTTCATCCTGCCAATATTTACTAAAACCATCGGGAATAAAATCCTTTCTTGATTGGTTAATTGCTTTCTGCAATCTCCGCCAATACTTGACTCTCCCTCCTGTACCGTAACTTCTTCTTAGATCGGACTTTTCCTCGTTATTGAGCTTTTTAAAGAACTCCGTAAGCGGTTCTAAATAATAAGCTACTTCTTTTACAACAATGTCTGTTTTGTCAATTTTAGGATTAAGCTTATTACCCCCAATAAGATGATCAATGATGTCGCTAAAAATCCTAATTAAATTTTCAACACCAGCGTTAATTGCAATAAATCCATTGTTGTTTTCACCTTTATTCCATTCATCCGGTATTTGCTCTTTGATAAAACTAAAGCACCCGATCAAAAAAGGAAGTATGGCATTATATGTATCATCGTTATTACCTTTATAAAAGGTACCTTCTGCTTTTACCGCATTTTTAGAAAACGCACCAAAAAAGTTGCTTCTTTCTAGTCCCTGCCTTATAGTATCAATAGTAATGCAGCGCGTAGACGTCTTGACATTCTCACCTACAATAACTCTGTCAAACAATGGCGATGACAATTCTTCACCTAAGTCCTGCGCAATCTGTAATTTTAAAGCCTTTATTTGCTCGGTAATTTTATCGGAATTCCATAACAAATCAGAATCCAACGTATTTCTAAGATTTTTTGGAACCGCTTTTTGATTTTCATTGATCTGCATGAAAAGACGGACCTGCTCATTTCTATCAAGATCAATAAACGCAACCACGGGGATAGTGTTGGTACTTTTATAGATAGAATTGGCATAACCATATAATCTATGTTGCCCATCAATAATAAACGCAGACCTATAGGACTTGGGCAAGTATAGCAATCCTATTTTAGAAATTGAATGTTCTGATTGCAATCCAGAAAAATCAAACCTCACTTTCTTTCCATTAGTGTTGATGTTTATTATTATCGAATTTGGGAAAAATCCGTGATTCTCTACAAAGCTCTGTACTGATTTTAATCTTGCTTTTTTAATTAACCTTTGATAGGTAGGCATCAATTTTTTGTTAGCTTTATTTCGATGTAAAACATAACCAATTTTTAATAGTTTCTCGGGTTCAATTGAAAATGAATAATACACATGACCTCCCATTCGCCCTTGAATAGCAGGAATTTGATTATCCATTTCTGGTATGGTTTGTCCTTCAAACAAATTACCAAGAAGCTGAAATCTGGCCGATAACCCTAAGTGTTTTGTTAGGTCTTTATAATAGGCGACAATTTCTTCATCAAAATGTAGTATGCCGAAATTATCCAATCGTTCTTTGTCTGGTTCTGATAAAATGTAGTTCTTAGTAGCAAAAATAATTTTCACTTTATGCTTCGCACCGGGAAAAAATTTTCTCAGATTTTTCAATAACCCTTCCTTTCTCCCTCCTATAGTTTCAATTACATCTTTAAAATTTCCTCTTTTAGGTTCACCATCTGTCGCTTTACAGAGAATTAATAAAATTGTTTCATTGTCAGCTGCAACTACATCAACGTCCTGCGATGATACCAAGTCATCGGAATATGGCACTTTGAATTTTCTGGATTTATTCAAATGCAGAAACCCTAATTCTGCAATTGTAGCCCATACCTCATCCTCAAACAATATATCTGTCGGTTTTGCTTTCTTAACACGTACTTTATTCTTGAAACGTTTTTCGATTGTCCATCCAGCAGTGATATATTCAGCCTCGTTTGCGGCTGGCACGGATTCTATGACAAATGGACTAGTCCGATTTTTAATTAAACTATTGAAATTTTTAGGAGAAATAATATTCTCCCAAAATTTATCTTTTTGTTCTGCTGTCATAATTCGTTTTCAATATTAGTGAAAATAAATTCTTTGGTATGGCCACGTTGTGCATTAGTACCTCCTATCAAATTAGCTCGACTCAATTCTAATTTCCTGTCTCCTTTCTCAAAAATTTCATCAATAGCCACATGTGCCGCATTTGTTAGTATGTAGTATGCCCCCTTCGATTTAACGACATCAATTAACTTACTCAATCTGTATTGGTCTTCTAACGAAAACAGCTTTTGGTTATATTTTATGAAGCCATTGTCATTGTGTGAAACTGTGTAAGGTGGGTCTAAAAAAACCAGATCCTTCTTTTTTATGTTGTCTGTTGCCAATTCAAAATCGCCATTAAAGATTGTCGCAGATTTTAAGGTTTTGCTTACTGATAGTAAATTCTCCGTTTCAACAAAGTCCTTTGTTCGATAGCCAAATGGAACGTTATATTCGCCCCTTAGATTTACTCTGTAAATACCATTGAAAGAAGTTTGATTTAGGTATATGAATTTCGCAGCCAAACGAGCTGAGTTCCTATATTTCTTATCTCTTATTTCATAATAAAAATCTTCTTCATTTTTGTATTTTTTTAGCTCTTTAATTACTTCAGACGCATCTATTTTTAAAGTCTGATAAGTTGCAATCAAATCATTATTGAGATCAGATAAAAATGCTTTATTTGATGGCTGTAAGGAAAAAAACATAGCCCCTCCACCCAAAAATGGTTCATGATAATTATTAAAGCCGGATGTGGGTAGTAATGAATTTAAATGCTTTTGTAACCATTTTTTACCTCCTGCCCATCGTAAAAATGGCTTTGCTTTTGTTCCCTTGATTTCTGCTGTGCTTTTCTTTTCCAATCTTTTATTTTTTTTTGCTTAGTCTAAGTTCTTTTTTTAACATGTTATATGCCTTTACTGCCTGCGAATGTTTTAGTTTTTCATCAAGTGCCATTTCAGCATAAGTTAATGTCGCTCCATTTGGAATAAAAATTGGATCAAATTGAAATCCTAAAGTTCCCCTTCCATCAATAGCTATTGTTCCTTCTGTTTTTTCAATGAAGGACTTTCTGATTTTGCCGTCACAATAACACACGCCCGAATACACAGATGCAATTCTTGTTTCTCCATGCGGAATTAATTTGCAGATTTTCGCATTCATCAAGTCCCACATTGGTTTAGATAAGGCCCCAGGAAAATTATTAAAGTATTCAACACATAATGCACCATGCTCCACAATGACAGGAACTCTACATGCTTTGTATGCTTCTGCTGCTTTTGCCTGAATCACAGTTTTCAGGTCATGAGACAATACTTCTTGAATATCATACTCCAAAAATTTTATTTCCACATCAACATCTGAAAAAATAGCAGTTATTTCCGCCATTTTATTTTTGTTGACCGTATTAAAATAGAGTTGTGTCATTTTATTTGATTTAGAAAGTCAGCAAGGCTATTTGTGGGGTCAACAGGGTCAAGATTGATCGTGATTATGTCCCACTTTTTCAGAAGTTCCGATTGGATAGGCTCGTTACCGAAAGTGACAAAATATGAAGGTCTTAAAGTAAATCCAGAAGCCCTATTCTGCAGACTTTTCAGCTTATTTATTTTATACCAGATGTATCTAATATTGGTATCGTTGAAACTATATCCCATAAATAAGAAACTGTTGCTTAATAAATCAGACCTCAAGCGCTGATCCACAGCCTCTTCTAATGACATCCTATCGAAATACTGACTTTCCGTTAAGACAAGGGTTGAAGGGTCGACCAATGTTCCATGAAATTTGATTACCTCGCATTCAATTGATTTGTCTTCTGCCCGGACAAAGTCTGCAAGACTTGCATACTCTCGTACGCATTTACCACTATCACGCAAACAACTCTCAATATGAGTATCGTAATTTGTTGTGTAAATTGTTTTAACGTTCAACTGCGTTAAAGCTATGTGTGTAGGTGATTTTTTTCGTTTTTGGACTGCATCCTCGGAATCGAATTTCACAGTCATGTTATGAACAAATTCATTCCATTCATGTTGGTGATACCTGCTCAAATATTCTAAAAGTTGAGGGTAGCTGCCGTGTAGAAAAAAAAGATCAGACTCATATCCAACTTTCTCGGCAACCTGAGCAATAAGCCCACGCCAGTCAGGCAAACCAAGTGGTTTGGAAAAACCAGACCCTACGAACGGTATTAACCGGCCTTCTTGATTTGCTTTTTGAATTTCCTCAGAGTGTGGCATTGTCATATTTTTTTGGCTATAAGTCTAGTTATTGAATGCTGATGAGATAGTCCCGAGGTGGGGTGACTTTCAGTGATTATCGCATCTTCACTACAAACAACACTCCAATCCCCAAATAACTCTTCAAACTCGCCTGCTGAAAGAAAGGCCTCAATGCCCAAGTAATCTTGAATGCTTGGAGGTGGAATAGCGTCAGTAAATGTCGCTCCGATAAAGTAACTGCCACTCTTGCCCCATTTTTTTAGCCGCTGAACAAACCGCTTTATTTCCTCTTTATCGGACAGACAATGAAGTATTCCATAAGCGATAATCAAATCAAAGCTCAACTCTTCAAACGCAACATCTAAAATATTGCAATTTACTCTATTTATATTATTCTTGTAATTATCGTAATTGGGCTGCAAATGAAATTTTGATAAAGCCACTGACGATATGTCAACTGCTGTTATTCTACCACCTAATCCCGCTAAGAATACTGCATTCTTACCCTCGCCAGCACCAAGGTCTAGAACTTTCCAGTTAGACAAATCATTTTGTATTGTTTCAGTAAATAGCCGAACATACTTTGCAGGCTTGTTATCCCAAAATAGCCCGACAGTGTTTTCATACTCTTCTTGGTATTTGTGTTTATTCTGCTTCATCCCACCATTTTTTTATTGTTTTTGTTAGGTCACCCAACGTACCGCCGTTGAAAAGATATATATCTGCTCTTGTCTTGAATAGTATTATTTCTTTTTCCACCTGATGATCACGTGCTTGCCTAAATTCGTTAATGCTAACATTGCGATTTCTACTCCTATTTGTGAATAAACCCAATGCGGTGTCACGTGGTACATCTATATACATCAGATTCAGATTGGGCAATTCATTTTTTAGATAGTCGTATGTTTCAACATTTCTTATTCCATCGATAATTACATTGGACACTTTACAACGCCTGACTTCTTTAATAATTTTCTCTGCAAGCTTCTTTATTCCATCTGGTTGTGAAATAAACTTTAACGATTTTATCTGAAACTTTTGTCGATCTCCAACGCCAAAATCTGGTTCTCTGATAAGCTTGGCAATACACTGCCGAGTAGAAACTATTGGCATGTCATATCTATTTGACATAAACCTTGCTGCTTCAGACTTTCCGCAACCAACTTCGCCCACTATTGCCAACGGCGCATTATGGTACCGTCCTGTCTTATCCTTTACAAATACCGGAATGTAGCTGTCTGGCTTCGGTATAAATTTCTTCATGAGTAATTGCGACCAGAATTCCATTTCATGAAACTTCTCCCATGCCTCATAGGGATCTAAAAGTTTTACTTTGCTAATCGCTTTCTCTTTATGTATCTTTTCTATAGGAAAGCATTTAGGCAGCTTAGCCTCGTAGACAAAAGCAAAATGGTTCAAACCTAAAGGCGATGAATCATCATTGATAACACCAACACAAGCTAAGTTCTGAATTACTAACCCCTTAATTTCCTCATATATTTCCCTTCTGGCAGAATTTGAAACGCCAGCATCTTCAGTAAATAAATCAATGTCTTTATTATTAACATGGCCGCCAAATCCAATGCATAAGACTCCTAATAATAGGCTCTCCTTTTGGCCATAGCTTCCCCTAACGAATGATAAGATCCTCCCTTGGGCATCTCTAATAAGTACATAAGAAACGAGTTGCTTAATATCAGTCCTATTTTTCGCCTCCTCGCGATTAATCAACAAGATATTAGCTGTGTCTTCCAGATCCTTCAAGTATGGCTGAAATCGAGTTGAGAATCCAAAAAAGCGACCGTTCTTGTCAACTAGTTCTTGAGTAATGCAAACAACTACTTCCTTACTTCTATTCTTGTCAAAAGGAGGAGCCTTATATTCTGTAAATTGATCCCATTCTCTAAGAGCAAATCTATTTGGACTAATACGCTTAAATAGTGATGCTTCTTTTTCTCTTCGAATATGCTCTGATAGCCTTGCCCTAAGAGTATTAACAGGAGTTTTTCCTCCCGATTTTAATATCTGTTTTTCAAGGGCAAGATGATAAATGTCTTTTACAAGCAAAGGCTCTCCATGGTCTCGTAAAATATCGGCAGCAGCTTTAATGAATTCTTGTGCCATAATAACCTGCGAGTTAATGTTACCGTTTGCAATAGAAAATACAAAATAGCGGCTAATATATAGCAAAAAAAAAGAATGGAGTGCTATTCTTGGAAAAATAAATTAACTCGAAGGCGCCTTCTCGTTAATCATCCCAGCTTTAGTTTTCAGTGGTTTTTGATTGATAAAGGAGGAAAAAATCGTCTCAAAATAAAGCTAGAAACAAAATACAACATGACCTCCTATTAATACAGTCATGCTATGTTGATGGACTAAAGGTCAAGACCAATTTGCAATTATTCAACAAGACCCACAAAGTCATTTATGTATTCCTTTAGCATCTTTTTTAACTTTTGATACAATACCCTGCCATTTGTCGGTTACATCATTTTGTGAATTGATTATTGTTTCGTTTGTTCCGTTAATCTGATCGACTAACTCTATCCGGCATTGTATTATGGCTCTTTTTATCGGATAATCTATGTATTCGGTGGAAAAAGAACAGGAATGTAAATCTGAAATTATTGTTTCTTCTGATGGCTTCCAGTTAGACCAGATAGTAAAATCATTACACCCCCCAAACATCTTAGAATAATTCACATCATCCCCTGATAACATCTTGCCATTTTCGAGCTCGAATAATAAAATTAATGTCAACTTCGCCTTTTTATAAATGTTGCAAGTGTTGTTTTTAATTTTTCCTTCTATTATATATTTTATTAGATGAGGATAGAGCTTTCTATCACCATATTCCTGATAGTCGATCTGAAAATCATCTTTTTTATCGGGAATCCATTCATATTTAAATTCTCCTTTTTGATTTTTCAAGGAGTCAATGTTCTCATTGTTGTTGTATGAATTGCAATTTTGAAAACAAAAAAATATTATCGACGCAATAAAAATCGACCCTATTTTATAGTTGATCCGGTTTTTCATACTCAGGTGTTTTGTTTTGTGCGTTGGGTAAAACAAACAGGCTTGGAACCTTAGCATTCACTCCGTCTCTGAGGGGGTCGAATCCCTGTGCAACGAAAGTGAAGCAAAGCCCAAGCCCACGCCTGAGCACTTGCCCACTTCCCTCGTTGCACTTGAATTTTCGACCTTTCAGAGGCGAGGATAGTTTGCTAAATGCAAAATCTTTATATCAATATCTTATATCTATGTCATTGTTCTTGATGATTATTTTCAATCATAAAATTCTGTCTTTAATTCCACATTCACAATGTTTTTTAATCCGTATTTTGTCCAGTGTCTTGTAAAACTATAAAAACATGCAAAACGCGCGATTATCTTGTGTTTAAACGTCCGAAAGTGCTAAAATCATAGTATTGCCTTACTTCTGCCAATTTCTTGTTTAAAACAAAGATTAGCTTAAATGAAATATTACCTATGAAATTATAATACATGGGAGGGATTATCGTCATTACTTATACCATTGCCGCAATTCATCGTCAAGCTCATAGTCATGTTTAGTGTACCGCTCATAGAAGCTAATTACTCGCTCAAATTCGGCTCGTTGTAAAAGCGTGTCCCTGTATTGATTCGCAAATCCGCCCCGCAGCCATACTGTTATCAATAATTCATCATTTTCAATTTCATAATTTACTTTACAGACCCAAAAGAAATCCACTCCTAGTTTTCCTTTCAGAAAAGGAATTTTTAATTCTTCGTACATTCTCGGAACCACCGGGAGATACATGGTGATTGACGCCGAATCATCATTGTTTTTGCAATAGAAGTTTTGTCTAATTCCTTTTTCTTCCTTAAATACCTGCGGCTTTTCAATGTGCAAGTCCAAAATGTCGTTATATACCTCCGCTATCCATTTGGTTATTTTGACTGTATCAGCCTTACCGTAATCTTTCGATAACTGTTTTACCGTTACCCTATCAGTTCTTTCCTTAAAAAAATCATTATCTGCATACCACTTGACAAACGTGCAGTATGCTTTGTCCGAATTTTCCAACAGTATGTCAACCCATTTGGGCATTGATTCAAGACACAATAGAATTTCGTGTGTGCTTGGTTGGTGGTGATATTCTACTCTTTTCTTAATTCGTGGCATGATCAATACTTTTAAGGGGTAAGATGACCTGTCATGTGACTACATAATTACAATTTGTACTTTTAATTTCAAAATACAGCTTATGCCGATACAGCAGAGCATCACTACTAAGAATATTCAATGAGCTATAACAAAGATTTGAAGCAGACTGCATACCTGGGCGCAGAAGATCACTTTTTTTACGTCAAAAATCGGCCCTATCTGCCAAAGTAAGTTATAGCAATCGCAAATTATTATGCAAAGGTGGGGACGCTTAGTGCCTAATCCAAACGTTTTAACACTTATCAAGCAGAGGAAAGCTCATACTTTGAAATTATCATTACAGAAGAGTAAACTCAAATCGTAAAATGAGCAGGAACACTATTTCTTTGATTACTCTTTTTATAGAATGCAAGAGATAATAGTAAGATGTCATTTTATGCAAGTGCAAACATGTACATCACTATCTTTCTTCGATTTTTTTGAGAAATCCACTAATTATATTGTAAACAATAACTATATTGTTCTAACTATATAGTTTTTTTAAAAAAACAATATTGTAACTATATTGTTAACTATATAGTATATAATATAGTGGTAAAGAAAAATCAAAAAAGTATTTTTCAACTTAGTCTTTTGTAATTATTCCAAAATGAAATTCTGTCTATTGAATTTAATCTCTCGCGATATAGAATCGGCAGAATGCATGTTTTTCATGTTACTCTTTTGCAGCGAATGGCAATAGAATGTTTAGGTGCTGTTCTTCAAGTTGTAAATAACAGTACCTGAAAAAGTGAGAATAAGGATTGTGCTATTTTCAAATATCTGACAAAGCGCGTTCCACTAAATTAGCCGCTTTTGAACTTTTTACAATTTCATCAAACGCAAAGATTGGATCTGGTGAGGTAACGTCATTAAGATTTAATGGTCTTGAAAATGTCAAACTTTTTAAACTTCTACACATCGCTAATGCAATGTGTGCTTTACCATGAATTTCATTTTCCTCCAATTCAAATTCGACATATTCCAATTTTACATCGATGCATTCAGAAATATATATCGCCTGACAAACTCTAACTGGAGGCGGGATCAAATATCCGTTTTGCCTTTTCCATCGAAGCTTAACGTGTAGAGTGCTTAAGTCGAGTTCGCAGCCGAAACCACCACCACGCGTGACAATCCCAATATCTCCTTTTTTATAACTACCGTCTTCGGCGTCTTCCAAGAAAACAATTTGAGAATATCTATATGTAAAGTAATCCCCGTCCTCACCAGCAAAAAAGCACCTTTTTAGCCGTTTTATTTCTCTCGCGTACACCTGAAAGTTAAGCTCGATGCGCCCTCTATCTGTTATCCTATTCAAAATCGATTCTTTTATCCCATTCTCATTAATCCATTGTGCAGTACTTAACCGTTTAGTCACTCGGATTCTTTTTGTCTGCTTATTTCTGTTTTTTTCTACAATTTCATTTAGAATTTTGAAGTATTTGAGGCACTTTCTTTTTGTACGGATGCCATTAAGGATTTCCAAATGCAATGGGTCAATATTTGCATAGCACTTTCTTAGGCATATATGTAACATGTTAAGAGATTGGAATGACCGAGAAGAAAAGAAATTAGTGCCTTCAACATCATTACCATTGAAGTCCTTTAGCGCGTGAGGCGCACAATTAAAATGATCACCCACAGTTAGCACCTGAATATTACCGAAGGGCAAAGTATTTCCTCTTATCTTTCTCAACATGTAATCCATTATATCAAGCAATTGTCCAGAAACATTTTCCACCTTATAAATAATTATTAAGTCTAGATTTCTAATAAATACTAAATCATCCCATGAATGCTTCACTTTGTCTAATTTTTCCGGAAGCACTGATGTAATTCCTTTGTCTTGTAAATTGAAAAATCTTGAAATACTTACTCCTTTTATCCTATTAGCGGAATGCCAATCCGGTGCGAGTACTACAACGCTTTTATTCATTGCAAATTTTGCTTGTTTTATTTTGTTAATTAGCGTGGTTTTGCCGGTGCCAGTGTGACCAGATAAATGAATCGAATGTTTACTGTTCACTGTTAGGTTAAGCGCATCCAAGGCTGGGCCGTTCCCTGCAAAATCGAAATTGATTCTTTGATCTTTCATATTTAGTGCTTGATTTTTCTATTGTTTAAATTTCTGTGTAATTCATAAATTGAGATAAATATTCGCCCACATGGTCAGCATCAATCCATTGGTGGTAGGCTGAAATCTCCACCTGCATTGTCTTATCTGCATTTGTGATATCTTCTACATACCCCATCATCTCCTGGCTAAATTCAATAATGGGTATTCGAGTTTGCCTTGAGAGCCTTTTGGCAGCTTGATTAAGTTTACTTGATCTATCAAAAAATATTCGAGCATTTTTGCACTGTGGTAATACGACAGCCAATAAGTAGGCAGATGCTTCTGGTACATCATCAATTAGCCCAATTGCAGGAAAGCCAAGAGATTGGATTAGCAGTGTATTTTCGATGGAATTAGTTATGATCAAATTGCCAGCAACGTCAGGATAGGAAAAGTTCATGTGCATCAATGCTTCGTACCAGCCGAATATGTATGTTGTCGGCAATGCACCATCTTTACAAGCGTAATAGAATTTCTGTTGCCTGGGGTTGTATATTAGTTCTACCTCTGAATAAGGATTGGCAAATGAAAAATATATTTCCTCGTTATCCTTAAGGTCGCTTTCAAGTTCTATAACTTCTCCGTTTTCATCGAAGAATCTTGCTTTTTCAACTAATTTAACTTTGAATTGTGTATTTGAAAGATTACCGCATATTTCGTCAAAATATTTTTTGAATAAAATTTTGCAGGTATAGTCACCAGCATATGTAATTGAGATTTGCTCGTTGGTATTTGAACTCCTTTCTTGTGGAATGTTGTGTCCTTCAACAGTTTCGTTTATTATCTGTAGAATTTTATAGTAGTCTTTTTGGTAGTTAAGTTTCTTAGTGTAAGCAACAAACTTGAAGACATCGCCCCAATAATTTTGCCCGGCATGGTCGCTAAATTGCCATTTGCCGTAACGTAGATATATACTTAGGCTTTTGGGTCTTTCATTATGAAAAGGACTATCAATGCTAATACACTTAGTATTGTCATTACTACGTAGTTTAAGCTGCGGAAAAAATGATTTAAAATATTTAAACCCACCATCAGACTTTAAGAGCGTGTCTTCCGTTGTTAACTTTGCCTTCGCCATGTTCTAGTTATTTATTTTGTTTTCAATTTGGTCTTATTCACATAACTGATTGCCTGTGCTTCGATTTCATCCATCGTAGGTACACGGTGGGCTGTCATCCAGTTTAGGAGCTCGTCTCTTTTGAAAAAGAGATGTGAGCCTCCCATCGAAGTATAATGTGGTATGCGTTTAGAAGAAGTTAGCTTATATATGTACGACTTGCTGAGACCTGTTAAACGAGCGCATTCATCGATATTAAGTACAGGCTTTTGTGTCGTAACTAATTCTTCCAGAACATTTAGCTTCTTCAGAATAATCTCAAACTCGCACATTGAAATAGCATTTTATAGTTTCGAAATACAGAACTGATATACAATATCAATTCTATAGTGCGAAGCTATCTTGCGGCATAGTGGAACATAGTAGCGCATAGTGATATTTCTTAGAATATCACTATCGTCCGAGTTCAGAAAGTGATTTAGTGGAGAATTATTGTATCGAGAAAATTCTCTAAATCTCTTAAGCGTTTTCTCTTGTCAATGGTTAGGTCTTTAAAAGTGTTGAAAGATTTACTTAATGACTTCTGCGTATTTCTCAGGGTAAACAGATTCTTTATTAAAACACAAGTATGTGTGTAAGATGGATCAACATTAGATGTTGAGAGCCTGTCCAATAAGTAAAATAATAAGACGTTGTCGTTGCCATTACCATATTTTGCTTGCCATTTGATATGCGCATTTATTTTGGCAAGTGGTATTGAACTAAATATTTTTGTGAAATCATCTTTCTTGATTTTTTCAATGAGCCTATGTTCAATTAGCCAATCACAAATAGCACTAAGTTTTTCTTTTGATAGATCAGATTTTAGAGAAACATCGCCATTAGTTATTGCAACTTTTTTTATTTTACTTGGAGTGTAGTCAACCTCTCCGTTTTCATTTAAGTATCCAAATTCTTTTTCTGATAAATAGACCAAGTAACTATAGAGATACTGTAATTGGGGCTGATCGTACCAACGAACCTCTTCATTAAAATTACTATAGTCTTTTTCGTGAAAATTTTCCCAGTTATCACTATCCTCAACTTCAGGATAAATTTCTAGAACATATTCCATTAGTGTGGAAAGAATGTCTGTATTAGATGAGTTGTGTTCTCGTATAAAATCATCGATAAAGTTCTTTAGCCCTAAACTTCCCATAGAGTATTGGCAAGTTTCAATCGCAGCTTGATAGTCTTTACGAGTAATTACAATCATGGTAACGGTATTTTTGCAAAATTATGTCACGATGTTGTTTTAAACCAACTTGACAAATCGGACAATGTCGTATCTTTATATTATGAAAAAAGCGGCAAATTTAATCGCACACAAAAAAGCTGAATCCAAGGATGCCTTGTTTGAAAGGGAAATAAAGATTGCTATAAAGCGTCTGCCCTCTATGGTAAAAGAAAAAGCATTTAAAAGTAATGCGTCAATAACTGTTGTAAGAGGAAGTAAGATCGTTCGTATCAATCCTGATGAAACTACTAAAGTAATTGGTAAAATAAAGAAGGTTGCTGCTAAAGTTAAAATTCAAAAAGTCATGTCCCTTTCTTAATGGAAAAACGCTTACGGATTTTCGCAGGGCCTAATGGATCAGGCAAATCAACAATCCTGCAATTACTTCCTTCTACCGTTGATCTTGGTTATTATATTAATGCGGATGATATTGAAAGAAGCATTACAAATGGGCTTGGGATAGGTCTAAATAAATACGGGGTCAAAGCTAATACAGAAATACTCTATAACTTTTTCGAACAATCTTCTTTTGTGAAAGAGAAGTCCGATCTTGATAAACTCAAATCGATCTTTTTTGTAGAAAGAAACAATCTGAAAGTTAAGTCTATAACCGACATAACGCCTAAATATTCTGCTGCAATAATATCCGAGTTCTTAAGAGAGTTTAATCTTGAAAACGGGAACGATTTTTCTTTTGAAACTGTAATGAGCCACAAGGACAAAGTTTCCTTTATCAAGAAAGCAACCGAGCAAGGATATAAAGTGTACTTATATTATGTTTGTCTTGATAACTACAAATTGAATATTGACAGGGTAGCTACACGGGTAGCTGAAGGCGGCCATCATGTGAGTGCTGATAAAATCAAAGCGAGATATTCTCGGTCTCTTGGGTTATTGTTGAATGCGCTAAAGGCGAGTTACAAGTCTTATCTGTTTGATAACTCAAAAGAGAGCTCACATTTGATCGCCCGCGTAAATCGAGACAAGAAAATCCATTTGCAAGTACCAGAGGAGGAATTGCCCAATTGGTATATTAAGAATGTGGTAAACAAACTGAAAAACATCTAGTAAATTCTTGCATGGTATGGCTTTCGTTAATTCGTTTTCCAGTTGGAATCTAAAATAAGAACCGACCTTATTTTAGATATTTGCGAGAAACTAAAATAAGCGTTGAATCTTAAAGGTAGCTTCGATTTTTGTTACCATAAAAATTGCATCTAAACCATTAGAATGATGGTGTAAAAAAGTTCTAAGAAACTGATTTATAGTTGGATGTGTCTTTCCTTTGTTTTCTTCTGTTTTCTAGTGGTTGACTTGTTTTTGTTGCTATAATGTTACTTCAAAATCTTTTTTAATTGAAGAGCATTGATTTTAGTGCGTTTCAAGGAATTGATTAGATTCTGTATCGCGGCTCCCGTTACTTTCCATTTCTATAATTAAATATTCAAAACAGCTACAAGTATTGATTTTACTGGTATTGTTCCGCTTTACTTTGTTATTGCAACACAACGATACAAGTAGCTACATGGCAAATTCTGTTACCATTTATTTGCTCCACAGAAACTAGTAATGGCATAACAATAGGACGGCACGATAAGGGATATCATATTTGTAGGGATAATTCTTTTATTAACCTAAACAAATATTATAATGTGTACTCTTCCAATTGCTACAAGCGAATTTATCAGTCACTGCAAATTTGAAAAGAACCTTAGCTCAAAAACGATAAAGGCATATCAGACCGATTTAAATCAATTCCAGAAGTTCTTGTTGGACAAAGGCTATAGTATAGACGTTGTCAAAATTACAAAGGTTGAGGTGCGTGATTATCTGGAAGTAATCTCAGGTCTAAAAGCTAAATCAATAAAAAGAAAGATTGCAACAATCAAAGCTATGTTCAACTATCTAGAATTCGATGATGTTGTTTCATTGAATCCGTTGCGAAAAATGCGGATAAAAATAAAGGAACCTAAACAACTTCCACGAGCACTGAACATAAAAGAAATTTGCGACATCTTTAAGTCCGTATATAACGCTAATGCAACGTCGGAAGACAAAAACTGTTATTCATATTTTGCAGAGATAAGAAATATTGCGGTGATCGAACTGCTCTTTGCGACTGGTGGAAGAGTTTCTGAAATTTCGAACCTCAAGGATAATCAAATTGACTTGAATTCTGGCCAAGTTATCATAAAAGGAAAAGGGGAAAAGGAACGAATTATTCAGATCTGCAATAAAGAGACTATTACTCTCTTGAAAAAATATAGGCGAATATCTCATAGCAAAATAAAAGCTGCTAATGACTATTTCTTAGTAAATCGCTTCAACAATAAACTATCCGATCAGTCTATAAGAAATATTGTAAGTGCCTTATCAAAGAAAGCGAAAATACAAACGCACGTTACCCCCCATGTCTTTAGACATTCCTTTGCAACTCTTCTTCTGGAAAAAGATGTTGACATAAAATACATTCAATCCATGCTAGGTCATAGTTCTATAATGACTACACAAATTTACACGCATGTCAATAAGGAAAAACAGAAACAAATTCTTCGAACAAAACACCCTAGAAAGGATTTCTCTATTGATATATTTAGTTGTTCCAATGAAGGATAACTCTTTATTATCATGCTTTCTCTGCGACAAAAGAAATTGATTTTAATACAGAGTATAACACTAAGTAGAGCGTTAGCTGGATTAGGGTTTATTACTATTGCTCTAAATTGTCACAATAATATTTTCTCAACAGCGCTGCTTTCCTATGCCTGCATTAGTGATATGTTAGATGGCTTTGTTGCAAGAAAACTATCCTCTACAAGTAATACCGGAGGCATTCTAGATTTATTCGGAGATAAGTTTTTGACTATTATTTCGCTGACATATGCGATAGCTAGAGGAATGCCCATACTTCCTTGCTCTCTGGCAATATTGCGCGAAGTATTTCTTTTGTCCATGAGGAATATTTTGTTAGATGGCAAACCATTGTTTCCTCCGCAAAGACTACTGGGGACCTTAACAATTCTTCCAGTATGGCTAGGCGCTATTCTTTTGTTGCAAGCACCTGAAGTCTTACAAATTCCCTTGGTAATATTTAAATATTACTATTGGATGATTGGATTGATCTTTCTATCTAACTTAGTTTATAAGATAACTTATAATTGGAAACAAATTCTATTATCTTTTGAGCAATAACTAAGAATTTTTAGTGTCTGATATTACCGAGCATCGCATATGCAAATGGTACTAATTGTTTGATTCCACTCAGGATAATTGGAGTATTTACGATACTAATTACCTTAATAACGGAATTAAGATATGGCCAGTTTGAAATCGATTTTATTTGCTTTGTGACGGGTTCCAAGGCATTTAGTACGTCTATGTTACTATGCATTAAGTCCGGCTTATTTTTAATCAAAGAATAAAAAATTGAGTTCTGCGTATTGCTTATTTCAGTAAGTTGTCTTTTTTTTTCGGCGATTATTATTTTTCTCAATTTCACTGCAGGGACTAAGTAGATGAAAATAAATAGAGAACTAAGAATTAAAAGTCCAATACCTAGTGTAATCCCAAAATTTCTATGAATAATAAAAACTCCGATAACCCCGCAGCAAGAAATAATCAAAACAGGAATAACTGGATTAATCACAATTTTTATGATTCTACCGACGCCTCCATATCCGTCTTGATGATATGGTTTTAACCTCAAACGATTTCCTGCTTTTACTTCTTTTAATAGCTTATTTACCGTCATTAATATTGAAAATTGAATGTGAACCAAGGCCGGCAAGAAAAACAGCCACAGATAAATTTTATATAGTCTAGTTGTCCAATAACCGAAGGGATGATTTATTGAATCCCAAAAATCGAATCCTACAAATTTATACGGGGCCTGATTTTGATAAGAATTCCAAGCAAAACAAATTACACCCACGCAAAATAGGAGATAGTAACACATTCTACTTAAATTAGTGCTGCGTGTTGTATACGTTTTTAGTACGTCAATATATTTTGCTAAATCTAGGTCAGAGTCGATTAAGTCGTTTTTCTTCAAGAAAAGAAATAACCTTTTTAGTGAGAAGTTTATGCTAAATGGTACGATTGCTTGAATAAAAAAAAAAGCCCAAATTGTCGGATGTTGTAAAAGCCCCCAATTCTCTCCTGATAAAATGAGCGTACCATCCAATAAAGACCCCAACAGAATACCAAGGCAAAATAGAATTGTCCACAAAAGCGATTTATAAACAATCGCTCGTCTTGTAAAAAAAGTTATTCTTTTTATAAAACGAAATATTGGATAATTCTCATAAATACCCTCAGCGTCTGAAATTGACATAATAAAGAGTTATCCTTCGTTAGAAAGTGTAGTTATAAAGCAAAGTAAAAGTAATACATTTATAAGTATGATTATATCTAAACTATGGTTTCTGAATGCCCACTAACCCATCAATTAAGAAGCTGAGTACGCTTTCACTTGTTGCAGTGATTTTTTTTACTATTTCAGGTGGTCCTTACGGCTTAGAACCTTTACTTTCTTATTGTAGTGGTAAACAATCGATCATTCTACTTATTGTAGTACCGATCCTTTGGGATATACCCATTATTCTGACAGTACTTGAACTAAATGGCATGATGCCTAAAATAGGAGGATATTATTTATGGATTAAACATGCATTGGGGCTTAGATGGGCATTTTATGAGGGCTGGTGGTCTTGGTTAACCACCTTTATTGATCTAGCAATCTACCCGCAACTATTTATAATGTATGCAAGTCTTCTATTTCCTGAAATTGCGCCATATAGAATACCTATGTGCATTCTTATAGTTTGGATGGGTGCCATCATTAATATTTTAGGAATTGTACAAGTAGGCCGAACGTCTATTGTATTAGGCATTCTCGTTTTAGTTCCCTTTATTGTTATGTTCTTTTTGGGTAGTAGTCACTTGTATTTCAACGGCCTTCAAAAAACGACTTCATCGCCTTCTTATTTTGGATTGGCGATATTTACAATCATTTGGAACTATATAGGGTGGGATAATGTCACAACCTATGCAGAAGAAGTTCAGAAACCAACTACTTCTTACTTAAAAGGGATTAGTTCAGCTTTTGTATTGATTTTCTGTATGTATATTCTTGTAACTGTAATCGCTGTAAACTCCGGTATTCCAATATCCGACCTTAAAAATAATGGTTATCCTGTCCTAGCACAGAAGATTGGTGGTAAGTGGCTCTCCACGTTTGTTGCCATTGGTGGAATGATTAGCTCAATAGGGATATTCTTAGCAGTACTTCTTTCTATCGCACGAGTTCCGGAGAAAATGTCTATCGACAAACTGTTGCCGCAAAAAATATGTGCTTTGCACCCTCGGTTTGGAACTCCCTATTTATCGATTCTTTTGTGTGCTATTGTTGTAACATTTCTTGTTGCCTTTACTTTTGACAAGTTGTTGATAGTGGATATATCAATGTACTTTTTAGGCATGACACTTGAGTTTTTAAGTCTCATCGTTCTTAGAATTCGAGAACCGAATATACTCAGGCCATTCAAGATACCCCTTAATACTATTGGCCTTTGTGTAATGCTGTTAATCCCTACTACTATATATTTAATTGCATTTACTGATATTTTGATGAAAGAAGAAGATGCATTGAAGGCGTTTGGACTGGTTTTTTTATTGATAATTAGCGCACATGTAGCTTGGCGATTTGCACAAAGGAATCTTCAAAAGAAACAATATTGATAGTGTTGGTTATCTGAATAAAGGATAACTAAACATTATCATATGCCTAACCTCGATTTAAATAGCAATCTAAATAATTCAGAGCTTGAGATCAATATAGTTTTTATTGCTGCAAAAGAATTTGTCTTTAAAGGAAAGAATATTTCAAATGCAAGGCTTACGGGTGAAATGACCAAAATTCACAAACTAACGAAAGCAAATATCATATCATCCTTTTTAGATTCATTACATGCTCTTCAAGTTAGCTTTAATAATTCTGATATTAAAGACTCTAGAATTAAGAATTGTGTTTTTGAAAAATGTAATTTCAATAATTCTTCTCACAATAATAATTGGATAAAAGACAGTCATTTTTCAAACTGCACCTTTAGCCAAACATCAATAACTTTATCAGATTTTTCAAATTGCACGTTTACTAATTGTGACTTTACCAATGTCATTATTAGCGATTGTAAGTTTTTAAATTGCGTCTTTAGCAGTTGTATCACATCGAATAAGATGATCGAGTCGAGCTTGATTTTTGACTGTAGTTTTAGGGCAATGAATATCGAAGTTGAGACAATTCTAGGCAATTTTGGCCTTTCGTCAGCGAATGTTATTGACTGTTCGATATGGAAAATCGCAGATGGCAAACCAAAGAAAAGCACAGCTAAAAAGTCAATACAACTTATAGATGAAATTTTAAAAAATGAAGTAAACAACATTCAGAAATTTAAACTTGAATATTTTCTCAATCCCAAACTTATAGGTGACGTATCAAAACAAATGGATAATCTATTCGACATCGGTGATTGGCTCAAGCTCTGCCGTAATCCTAATAGATTTAAACTACAGATTGAAAAGCTTCACGCTTTCCTACTATATCAGTTTGATTCAAACAATATAAGACTAAGAACTTTGTTTCAACTATTTGAAGTCAGTTCGGAATTATCTGAAACGATATCACAACGCCCAGATTTGCTCGAATTACAGCGAACGGTTGATGGTGTTTTTCTGACTTTGGAGCGAATTCTTGAATATTACTTTACCGTCGCGAAAATTATTCTTGCGAAATGTGAACAAGACGACGTTTGTCGCATACTAGTTGAAGGGCCACTAGAACTCAGTTTTTATTCCACTGAATTAAAGGATCTTTTGGAGATAGCACCTATTAAGTTTATGAAAATAATAAAACACAATTCTCCAAATGAAATATTTGTACACTGGGAAGACATTAAGCATTTGTGGCCATTAATCGTGTTTATTTTTTCAACAAAATTCAAGATTGAGTTGTATAAACTTGACTCTGAAACCAATCTGATAAAAACGAGAAGCCAACAAATTACGCGAGGCAATGAAATTTTAACATTAGAATCCGGCTTCCTTGAAAAGTCTAATAACTTTTCATTTCGTCTGAAAACATTACTGCCAGGCCAAACAGGACTTAATTTAGTATTGCAAATTAGTCCAGATCGATATAAAAGGCTTATGAAAATAGTGAAGGATATTATCATTTTTGACAAAAAAGATAAAGTAGCCTAGCACTATTGTCCAAAGCTTGTCATTATGTCTAAGCCATCAAGGATATGCCGTTCCCTATTGAAATAGTTTAGTCTAACAAATTCTAATTCGTTATGCTTCGGAAAGCCCATACTAGAGCCGATGATTATTGGCATTTTTTTCCGTGCGCAATATTCTACAAATTCACGTTTTTCGTTTTCGCCGGAAAGTCTTACCGCAACGCTTCCAATATATCCGTTAGTTATTTGTGATAAATGGCAATTAGATCCAATAATGTGATTTTGAGCTTTTTTTCTCAAATCAATGACTTGACTATTTGCTATGTAAAGTAATTGTTTAAACCTCGGAATATCTGCGGCAATTTCTATTGCCATTTTTAAGCTATGAATGTCGAGAGCTCCCTGCATGACCTCCATTTCTTCGGCAATTAAAGCTCTATGTCTTGTATGATGGATTATGTAAGCAATTCTTACTCCATTTACACCCATCCCCTTGAAAACACTTCTTATTTTAATTACGTTTTCAAAATTGTTGAAATTAAAATCGTACAATTTACTTGGAAACATTTGTTCTGTTGCCTCATCAATTATTATAAAATCGTTTGGGTTGAGCATTGCTGATAATTTCAATAGATCAGTTGTTTCTTGATTTATACCCAAAGCAGTACGAGGTTGCGTTAGAAAAATAGCGCACGGCGAATAGCACTTGATTATTTCTTTGGAAATGTTCAACCAATATCCCTGCTCATGGTAAGTTGGAATTCGAACAATATTAAGCCCTAAGATTTCGGCTTGGTAGTAGGTAGCAAAGTAATTTGGGGTTTCAAGAATAACATTTTTAATGCCTTTCGCCTTTAGGAAAGCTAATGTTATTGCAGACCCTACTGTTGCAGAATGGCAAAGAGTAATATTTTCGGGCAGTAGAGAAATGTCATCCCATTCACTAAAAAGTGGCAAAAGTTTATTTTTTAGTGGATTGAGCTGGCTGTAAAAATCAGAATAGTAGTTCTGTATTTCTTGTTTGAATGGAGAATAAATATCGACGTTTGAATGAGTATCAGTCCAGCCAGAGGGATCAGCAGAAATATCTCCACTCTCTCTTAGTGGTAAGAAAAACTGTCTGTTTAACTCTGGATATTCATCTTTATCGAAATACTTATTAAAGTCCATAGGCTGATAATGTTTAGTTATCCTTTATTGCGCTAAGATAATAAAACGCTTTACTATATAAGTGCCTATTTCATTTTCCTTGGACACTATTAAAAAATATACAAAATGTTCGCAATGATTCCAGTGGATAACGTTAATGTTGTACCTTTATAGTTATGAGAAAGAATGCTGACATAACTCATAAAAAAGTTTCCGCTAAGGTAAAAGCAGAGGACTCCAAACCATATTTGACTAAGCGTTTGTTAGTAAGTGCTGCGAAACGTGGAATACGTAAAGCTGCTGTCGAAACAATGCAAATCATGGGGTATATAGTAATTGCTCAAAATGGTTGGGTTGTTAAGAAATACGCTGATGGAAGAGTAGAGCAGATTGAACCTATAAATCCATAAAATGCGTTCTTCTAAAACAGATACTCATCTTCGGTTACGAGTATTTGCAGGGCCAAATGGCTCAGGTAAAAGTACAGTAATACAATATGTGCGAGATCAAAAAGTAAATGGACGGCCCATTGACTTTGGGATTTATATAAATGCGGACGATATTGCGAGAAGCTTAAGAGAAGGCGAATTTTCATTTGACAACTACGAAATACAAGTAAGTGCTAATGAGTTTGTTGAGATTGTTTTAGAATCTGGTCTCATCGGCAGAGAATTTGATGAGACGGCTTTCAAAAAATCCTATACCCTTAAAGACAATAATCTTAAACTAAGAGATAAGAAAGTTGATGAAAGGCTGGCTCAGATAATCGCAGATTTCCTGCGAAAAAAATTATTGCTGGAAAAAAAGAAATTTTCATTTGAGACTGTTTTTTCACATCCGTCTAAATTGGATATAATGAAACAGGCTGCCAACATGGGTTACAAAGTATACCTATACTTTGTTTCAACTGAATCTCCACACATCAATACATTTAGGGTGCTAGCGAGAAAGACAAAGGGAGGGCATGACGTTCCGAAGGATAAAATCATTAGCAGATACTATCGCTCTCTTGAATTGTTGTTTGAGGCCTCACAAATTGCTTATCAGGCATACTATTTTGATAATTCTGAGGAAGGAACGGATTTTAAGATGTTTGCCCACTTCAAAAGAGTAGATAAAAAGATGAAGTGGGATAAGAGAAAAAAGAAAAATGATCCGATCTGGTTTAAGAAGCATTATTCTATGAGGAAAGCCAACGACACAGAGTAGAACTTTATTTCATCTTTCCTTTATTTTCCGATGTTTTCCTCAAATTTGGTACTATTTTGGTACTCGTCAACGTAGAAGGCACTAGAATCAGTACTCTTTACATTCTGTATCGCGGATATGTCACTTTTTGTTTGCTATTATTTTAATTGATGATGTCTGCTAAAAGCATTGATACCACTGCATTGCAGGCGATACTTATCAATTCGGATTACTGGTATTATAGACAAAAATAGCCATTATTTTTGTCTATAAATTTGGACAGGAGGTTGCAGATTTCATACAAGACGTTCCTCCAAGAGCCCTTTCCACTCTATAAACCCCTTTTTTGCATCAGAGTAGTCATGTATTATTCGGCTAAAATAGTCTGGAGCCTTTTTGATATAAGAGTTTCTTCCAGTTTGCTTCATTTCGCTCAAACTTATCTCAATTTGCCCGATAGCATTACGTAGCGCTTCTTTATTTTTATCAATATGCCATAAGTATGTTGCCTCTTCACTGTCGAATGTTTCCCATACTATATGATATTTATTTTCACCAGAAGCGAGAAAAATGAAAGAAAATGGCTGTAAAACAAAACGAAGTTTCAATACCGCGGCTTCATGCTTTTCGGCCAGATATTTTAATTGTAAGTAGTGTTTTGCCGATTCGATTTTTAAAACTTCATTTAACAATGCCGTTTCGTCTTGCAGAAGTGTATTGACTGCATCGCTTGTTTTTTTCAGATCATCAAACGTTTGAAGCAATTTGTCATTATCAACATCTCGTAATTTGATGAAATGTTTACGTACAAATTCAAATCGCACGGAATCGATAATATCAGTGTTAATAGCATTGATTTCATCTGATGCTGCTTCGTAAGAAAGAACCTTTCTCTTATCATGCTTAATAATAAGAGATACTGAAATGGATTTTGATTTGAGAATTTTTGAGAAATACTCTTTGATTACTTCAAATTCCGGCCGGATATCAGGATTTTGAATCTCTATTGTAACGTCGTGTTTAATGGCCGCCAAATAGAATGATACATTAACATAGCCATTTCCAAACGTAACTTTCTTAAATGGCACTTTGATGATTTTTTCAAAAATCCACCATTGCCCTATTTGTTGTGAGGGTATTGAATTTACAAAAACTCGTTCGGTATTGGGCAAAGGGAGTAAAGACTTTTTCAAAACAACAGACTTCAATAACCCCGCCGTATCAAGAGTTCTAAACCTGATTTGTTCAATTGGCAGCAATGGCAATGAAAGTTGCTGTGATACTTCCAGAATTGTTACCCCGTAACTAAGAATTTCAGCAAATACGCTACATTCCTGTTCTTGATATTTAAGAACCTTGATCCTCCATATTACTCCAGGTTGAAACCCCTCAATATTCATACCTATATCTAGAATAGATACGGGGTACGCGTTTGTATAGTTGTCAATATAAAATCTATCATCTTCAAACTTCAGCAGGTATTCTTCTGAGACTTTTACATGACCCGAGTTTGCAAGCTTATTGTAGTACCTATTTCTTTTTTGAAACATCTTTTCTAAATAAAGAATATTCAGGTCACGGTAGTCGTAAATAATAGGCGCATTTTTACTTCTTTGAACTCTACCTATATACTGAATCAGTTTGCCTTCGAATGAACAAGGATAGACAAGAAACAGACAGTCAAGTATACCAATGTCAATACCTTCTCCCATAAATTGCCCTGTTGTAATTATTGCCTGAAACCGACCATATTCAATTTGTCTAATTTTAGCTTTTCTTGAGGAATCTGTATCATCGCCAGATAAGACTATGGTTTCGCAATCTTGTTTTAGAAATTGATTGAGTATTTCTATATGCGCCTTTCGCTCAGTAAGTACTAAAACACTTTTGCCATTATTTATTTCCGAACGTATATCATCTGTAATCAAACTATTTCTTGCTGCATCATGGATAAGTATATCGGATAACGTTTCAAAATTATCATTTGCTTCGTTAAATGGGACTTCTAGATCGGTGTCCCTTACATTTATGAACAAACCACTCTCATTGTTGTCATTCGGGAGTATCACTTCATTGATAACGTCGCCAATTTGTGTGAAAATTATTTTTTCGTCCTTATTCTTTCTAATTGGAGTGGCGGTTAATCCATAGAGGTAGTAAGTATGCAACTGTTGTAAGACTGTTTTGTAAGAATCAGATGGTACATGATGGCACTCATCGATAATAATAGTACCAAAAGCATTTTTGATTTTTGTTAGTACTTCACGACTATTACTTATGCTTTGTATCATCGCTACTGTTGCAGCCTCTCCTATATCTATATGACCCTTGGTGATTCTACCAATTTTATATTTTGGTATGCCCAAGAATGATTGTATTTGTTGTATCCATTGATCAAACAGTTGTCGGCGGTGAACAATAATAAGTGTCGGCTGTTTCTTATGGGCGACGATGGATAAACCGATAATAGTCTTGCCGGAACCCGGAGGTGCAACAATAACGCCCATTTCTTTTTTTTCAGTAATCAACAGTGCGGGAAGCTGAAAATCATATAACTGACCTCGCATTTCATAATTCACCTCCGGCAATTTCTTTCTATTGTCGTTTAGCTGGTATTTAATTCTGTTTGCTTTGAAATATCGAATTATTGTACCAATGTAACCCCTAGGGATAATTATTCTGTCTGTATATTCTTCAAGTGATGTGGAGGATGCAGCAATACCATGGGTATTTTGTCCGGTAGCTTTCCTAATGAAGAAATTTGGGTTGTTTGATTTGAGACTATTGCGCAAGAATAAGACAACCTCAGACGACAGATTGTTTCTCGCAATAGTTATTGTGTTGTCTAAGGTTATCTCTATGTGATTTTCATCATTTTTTAGAGCGGGCGTACTATCTGTAACCTTTGACGCGATATGTCCGAATTGACTATTGATTTCTTCAAGCGTGTCTACAGTTACTCTTTTTATAGTCGCAAGAAAATCCCATTGATCAGAGTATGCTTCAAGTGTTAGTGGGTTTATAAAACATGCATTCCCTAATTCCAATGCTGCTTTTTGTAAAGGCAATGCAATGAGATTACCTAAGCCCTTGCCCGTGTGAAAATCTTGATTGGGAAATATTCGATCAAAGCTGGAAGTACTGGCTAATTTGAGATTAATACTGGCTTCATTTAATAGGTGCTTAATAATTGCTCTGCTTTTAATAGCAGGGTAAGGCTCTTCAAAAAATATCCATAAATGTCCTCCATTGCCAGAACGAGAACGTTCGATGTATGCAGTCAATTTATGCAGTTGACATCGTTCATAAAGATTCAGAACGTCATCTTTCCAATTCTTTTCATCAAAATCCACCGCAAGGAACCATGATGTGTTGTCTGATAATAGGGGATATATACCTATTACTTCGTTTCCATCTAAATGGTCTATTATTTTTTGTTGATTTAGCTTTAAGTATTTCTTATTTGGATAGTTTTTAAATGTTCCTCCATTTGTTTTATGTAAATCGAAGCCATTCCAATCAACTTCATAGGCAGGCATATACCCACTTTTATCCTTTTTCTCCCATCTGACAGCAAATACATCATCCCTGCCTCTAAAGAGGGATATGTAATTCTCTATGTTTGCATAGCTTAACATACTTGGCAATTATGAGTTATTTCCATATCTCTTTAAGCTAGTTTAAATCGATAATAAGCCTGCTCGTTATTTTAGATTTTCATCAAAAACTAAAATAAGCCTTATCTTTATTTTAAATTTCAATACTAATGAAAGGATTCAAAGCAGGAACTTATGTAAGTCAAAGGTATTATAAAAGCTTTCAGCCTACGTTAATAAACAAAGATTGGCAATTGGATAATATGGAAGTAATTCAACTTCTAAGCCAAGCCGATAGAGAACTAGGAAGATTAGACATGTATTCAGACTATATACCCAATATTGATTTGTTTATCAGTATGCACGTACTAAAAGAAGCAACTCAATCAAGTAAAATTGAAGGTACTCAAACAAATATAGAAGAAGCTTTGCTTGATCGCGAGGATATTCCTCTAGATAAAAGAGATGATTGGGAGGAGGTTCAGAATTATATAGCCGCTATGAACCATGCAATGGAATTGTTACAAACTCTTCCATTCTCATCCCGCCTTATCCGTGAGACACACAAAGTCTTATTAAAGGGAGTTAGAGGAGAGCATAAACAACCCGGCGATTTTAGACAAAGTCAAAATTGGATTGGTGGTGCTTCAATTAATGATGCAGTCTTTGTCCCTCCAGTATCAACTTCTATCCAAGAATTAATGAGTGATATTGAAAAATTTGCACACAATGAATCTGTATATTTTCCTGAGCTCTTAAAAATTGCTTTGATTCATTACCAATTTGAAACTATACATCCGTTTCTGGATGGAAATGGTCGTGTGGGTAGATTACTCATTACTCTCTATTTAGTTAACAAAGGCATACTCAAAATGCCGATTTTATATTTGTCAGATTTTTTTGAAAGGAATAGAACTGCTTACTATGATAACCTTATGCGGGTAAGAGAAAAAAATGATTTAGCGCAATGGTTTAAATTCTTTTTAGTTGGAATAATACAAACAGCAAAAAATGGCATTACGACATTTGACAGTATACTAAGGCTGCAAAGAAAAGTTGAAGCCCAAATTCATACATTGGGAAGCAGGGCTGCAAATGCGCAGAAAGTACTAAATTATCTCTATCAGCGACCAATTGCAGATGCGGCCAAAATAAGCGAAGCTGCAGAAATATCGGCAGCATCTGGATACAAACTAATTAGTGATTTAGAAACACTCGGAATATTAAAAGAACTAACTGGAGGCAAAAGAGGTAGAATGTATTCCTTTGAAGAGTACCTTAAATTATATTGATGTACAAACAACTAATTATCTCTACTAAAAAATAGATAAGAACATCCTTTTTTGTTATCATAAAAAACAACTTAATAGAGCAAAAACAAGGAAGATAACTGGCTACAAAGAACTAATTAATATTACTTTGCATCTTTCCTTTATTTGCGTTTGTTTGCTATTGTTTGCCTTTTTATTGGTCTTTCGTTGTTACTCGGAATAGAAAATTTCGTGAAGAATATTGATTCTAGTGCGTTTCAAAAGATTGGGAATATTCTGTATCGGAAAGTAACCGTTGCGCTAGCTTAAAACCTAGGTACGAAAATACATTCCAACCATTAATTCCCACCTTTTCGAAGCATCCCAAAATAACTTTGGCAATTTTTTGGCGGGCAATAATAACTGTGGATTAATACAGTTATATATTTTTTGTTAATGAAATAAAATAGTCATGACTAGTAGGTAATATTTTTTTAAAAAAGGGTAGATTTAGGTGAATGCTGCTTTGAAAACGGATCGTGCCGCATTGAATTTCTTTTGTATTAGGTTAAAAAAATCAGTAAAAAAATAACGATGATACTCTAGTAACAAACTCAAACCACCACCCATGAAACGTACCCTAACTCTCCTTTTACTCATCCTTTCCGGATGTTTCTGCAAGACATCAGCCCAAACAAGCACCTATGTGTATACCGGCGCTGTACAAATTTATACGGTTCCGCCAGGGGTAATATCCCTTAGTGCAGATATCTATGGCGCCCAGGGCGGCGATTATACTACGGCGCCTGTAGCATCGGGCGGGCTGGGGGGGCGTGTGCAATGCAACTTAGCGGTAACGCCCGGTGAGCTACTGTATATTTATGTAGGGCAAAAAGGCACTGCAGGGTGCTACCCATGTGGCCTTGTGGCCCCACCTCCTGGTGGCACTAATTCGGGAGGGGGCGCGAATGGCGGCGCCGGAAGCATGAATGAGGGTGGCGCTGCCGGTGGCGGATCTACAGATATACGTACCGTATCTTATACGGCAAGCCCTGCTACATCGTTGAGCAGCCGTTTAATAGCTGCGGGCGCCGGCGGTGGCGGCGCGTGGGATTGCGGAAACGAAAATGGAGGCGTTGGCGGTGGACTTACCGGGGGAACCGGGATATCCTGCACAGCGTACAATCCGGCAGAGGCAGGTTCGCCCGGGACGCAGGTGTCGGGAGGAACATTGGGTTCTAGTATGGTAGGGCAAAACGGAACGGCAGGCGGATTTGGGTTTGGAGGAGATGCATTTGGTAATTTCTGGGGCGGCGGTGGCGGCGGCGGCTGGTTCGGCGCCGGCGGGTCATATAGCGGGAGCGGGTGTGGCGGATCGTCGTTTTATGGCGGCGTGGGAGTAACCGGTGGTACTACTACCCCGGGCGTTCGCACGGGCAATGGTTATGTGAGTATAGTTGTGAACTGCAGCGCCGGGCTTATAACGGGAAATACATCAATCTGCAACGGCACCACAACAACGCTTATAGATACTGTAGGCAACAGCAGCGGCACATGGACCAGCAACAATACAGCCATTGCCACGGTAGTATCTTCCTCAGGGGTCGTATCCGGAATATCAGCAGGAACGGCCATTATCACTTATTCTGTTACCATTCCATGCGGCAGTGTATACTCCATAATAACTGTAACTGTAAACCCGCTGCCCACGGCAATTACCGGCAGCCTAAGCGTGTGCCAGGGGGTAACCACCACACTGAGTGATGGCCTGACAGGCGGCACCTGGACCAGCGGCAATACCAGTATTGCCACTGCGGGATTCGGGACCGGCGTATTGGGTGGCGTGGCGGTGGGTACATCAATGATCACCTATACATTGCCTACCGGCTGTGCAACGACAGCAACAGCGACAGTGAATTCACTGTCGACACCTATTACCGGCACAGCGGCGGTGTGCAGTGGCACAACGACTACTTTAAGCGAGTCGACCACGGGTGGCACCTGGAGTAGTGGCAATACCATTATTGCTACGGTAAATGTTGGCTCAGGCATTGTGACAGGTGGTAATGTTACCGCGGTGAGCCTGGTAACCATTACTTATACCATAGCAGGAGGCTGCAGCGCCTCGAAAATAGTTACTGTTAATCCACAGCCATCTTCTATATCAGGGAACATTCTTCTTTGCCAGGGATCAACGTCTTTGTTGTCTTGTACTCCTATAGGCGGCGCCTGGGGGAGCAGCAATACGGGAGTAGCATCTATAGTGGCTACCGGGAATGTAACGGGTGGAGCGCCGGGAACCTCGGTTATATCTTACACCATGGCCGGCGGCTGCTCTGCTACCGCCATAATGACCGTGAACCCAGTGCCGGCCCCCATCGCCGGCGCACTCAATATCTGTATGGGTACTACTACCACTTTAACAGATGCCACAACAGGGGGCTTCTGGACAAGCAGTAACTCTTTTACAGCGGCTATCGATCCGTTTTCCGGTGTTGTAACAGCGGGGGCGCTATCTACCGGCACTACCACGATCTCGTATACCCTGGGCACCACTTGTGCTGCAACGGCGATATTGACCGTTAACATAGGGCCGCTACCTATAACCGGCATATTCTCAGTATGTGCGGGAGCCTCCACTTTTTTAAACGACGATATAAGCGGTGGTGGCTGGAGCAGCGACAATACAACGGTAGCAACAATAGATGGCATAGGTGGCTTATATAGCGTATCGCCAGGCACAACGACTATATCTTACACCTTTGCTACCTGCACCGTTACCGCAATAGTTACGGTGAACCCGCTGCCATTGGCTATAACGGGCACTACAGTAGTGTGCGCCGGCCTTACAACAACTCTTAGCGACGCTACAAGCGGTGGCACCTGGAGCAGCAGTAACACCTTTGTAGCTTCGGTGAATATAGCCACCGGCCTGGCGCGGGGGAATAGCCCTGGCATTGCCTCTATCGTATATAGGCTGCCTACGGGCTGCTCTGTGACTACCATTGTTACGGTGAACTCATCGCCAAGCCCTATAGGTGGTACAATCCATTTATGCCCGGGGCTCACCACCACCCTTACTGATGGTGGCGGTGGCACCTGGGCCAGCAGCAATACCGGGGTAGCAACGATAGGCGCCACAGGTATAACGGGCGGTATAATACCCGGCACATCTGTCATCACCTATTCGCTGGGTGTGGGTTGCAGCTCAACGGCTATTGTAACGGTAAACCCGCTGCCCCCGGCTATAGGCGGCACTGCTGCTGCCTGCGCTGCAGGCACTACACTGCTAAGCGATGGCACCGGCACCTGGAGCAGCAATAATACTGCTATTGCTACTGCAGGCTCGTCCTCAGGTGTTATCACCGGTGTAGCGGGCGGTACGGCAACGATCACGTTTACCTCTGCAGCCAATGGCTGCACCGCGCATATTACGATAACTATCAACCCCTTGCCGGCAATTATAAGCGGCAGTATGAGTATGTGCCCCGGAGCAACTACACTGCTAAGCGATATTTCGACAGGAGGGACATGGAGCAGCAGCGTCACGATCATAGCAACGACAAACGCTACAGGTATGATAAGTGGCTCGGTACCCGGTACCGCTACAATAACGTATACCTTACCTACCGGCTGCAGTAGAAGTGCAGTGATCACTGTAAATGCGTTGCCTCCGGCTATTACCGGAGTAGCTGCCATTTGCGCGGGCGCCACACTTACACTGCATGATGTGGCCACCGGTGGCCTGTGGACGGGCAGCCCAGCCTCTGTAGCTACCATAACGCCGGGTGGCGTGGTAAGCGGTGTTGGCGGTGGAACTGCGGTAATTTCTTACACAGCAGGCTGCACACGAACAGCTATAATGAGTATAAACCCGCTGCCATCGCCCATTACAGGGCCTACCGCAGAATGTGTGGGTGCAACAATAACCGAAAGTACGAGCCCTGCAGGTGGCACCTGGATAAGTGTTTCCACCAGTGTGGCCACTGTAGGATCGTCGGGTACAGTAACCGGTGCAGCTACGGGCACTACGGTTATTAAATATACTACTACCGCCGGCTGCACTGCGCTTACTACTATTACCGTAAGCCTTTCGCCAACAGCGATCATAGGAGGCGCTGCTGTATGCGCTAACGATACTATGAGCCTGAACGATGCTGTAGGTGGTGGCGCGTGGAGCAGCAGTAATACGGGCGTGGCTACCATAGGTTCACTGAACGGAATTGTAACAGGTGTGGTAGCAGGCACTACCAGTATTGCCTATTCACTGGGTACGGGCTGCACTGTAAATAAAACAATAACGGTAAATCCTGCCCCGCTGGCTATAACCGGGGGAACAAGCATATGCATAGGCGCCACTACACAACTGGCTGACTTAACAGGAGGAGGTGTATGGAGCAGCAACACTACAACGGTTGCCAATATATCGGGCACGGGATTGGTGACAGGTAGTGCTGCAGGTGTTGATACCATCACATATACCAGGGCAGGCTGCATGACCCGCACGATGGTAACGGTGAATCTGACACCATCAGCAATATCGGGTACGCTGCATGTGTGCGCGGGCGCCACAACTATACTAGGCGATGCAGTAGCTGGTGGCTCATGGACAAGCAGCAATATTGCTATTGCCAGCATTGATGCCACGGGCACGGTGACGGGGGCATTGCCCGGTACCACTAATATTACCTACTCACTGGGTGCAACCTGTGTGGTAACGAAGGTAGTGACAGTAAATCCTATTGCCACGATAACGGGGAATACTGGTATGTGTGTGGGAGCCACAACAACATTATCTGACGCGGTAACGGGTGGCACATGGAGCAGCGGGGCAACCTCTATAGCTTTGGTGAATGCTGCCGGTTTAGTAACAGGCAGTACCCCGGGTACTGCTATGATCACTTATACTACTCCCGCCGGCTGCATTATCAACAGTGTGGTGGCAGTGAATCTTGCCCCGTCTGCTATAAGTGGTGTGCTGAGTGTATGCGCAGGAGCAACTACTACTCTGGGCAATAGCGCCAGTGGCGGCGTATGGACCAGCAGCAATACTACGGTGGCTACGGTTACAGGCTCGGGGGTTGTGTCTGGTAGTATTCATGGTACTACAACGATCACTTACTCCCTGGGCGGTGGCTGCACTACATCGGCAGTAGCTACAGTTAATGCTGCGCCGGCGGCTATAACAGGAACAGTTAATTTATGCGCAGGCGCCACGGCGTTGCTTGCCGATGCTGCTACAGGTGGCATATGGAGCATTGCTGCTACTACTGCGGCTACGATAAGTGGTACAGGAGTGGTAACCACTGCTACTGCGGGCACTGCTATGGTTTCTTATACTGTAAATGGCTGTGCCGTAAATACAACGGTAACGGTGAACACACTGCCGGGCGCTATAACCGGCATACTGCATGTATGTGCAGGTACGATGACAACGCTGGGGAATGCTGCTACAGGAGGCATATGGAGCAGCAGTAATACGGGCATTGCCAACGCAAATGCCCTGACCGGGGATATTACCGGGGTAGCTGCGGGTACGGCAATAGTTAGCTACACATTGGCTGCAGGGTGCGGCGTTGCGGTTACTATAAGTATCAATAGCGCGCCACCACCTGTTTCTGGGATTACCGGTATTTGTGTTGGCGCTGTAACATTGCTCAGCGATGCCGTGGGTGGCGGGGTATGGAGCAGTGATAATACAACGGTGGCCACGGTGTCTGCCACCGGTGCCGTTAGTGGTAACGACCTGGGGACGGCCACCATTAGCTATGCAGTAAACGGCTGTATAAGAACTACGATAGTTAGCATTAATTCGCTGCCGGCGGCTATAAGCGGGGCTGCAAGGATATGCGCAGGAACAACCACCTCATTATCAGATGTAGGTGGCGGTGTATGGAGCAGTATATCACCAGGGGTGGCAACGGTAGTGGCATCAACCGGGCTGGTAACCGGTGTATCTGCCGGGAATGCTGTTATTGCTTACTCTATGGGTGCAGGCTGCACAGTGACTGCGATAGTGACTGTAGATGCAACGCCGTTGCCTATTACAGGCACTACAGAGGTATGCATTGGTTATGCTACGTTGCTGGCCGATGCATCGGCCAGCGGCGCCTGGAGCAGCAGTAATACAGCAATTGCTACGATCACGGGCAGCGGTGTGGTCAATGGATTGACCGGGGGCGCGTCTACTATAAGTTATACCAACAGTGCAGGATGCACGGCCATACGTTTAGTAACCGTAATAGCGGTGCCACCAATAACGGGGATGGGTGATATGTGTGCTTATGGCAGTACGCTATCCCTGTCTGACGCTGTAACGGGAGGTTTCTGGACAAGCACTTCGGCAAGCATATCGTCTACGGGTGTAGTAACACCTTATTCTTCGGGGATCACTACGGTTACTTATACATTGCTGCTTGGTTGCTATACTACGACAACGCTGATAGTAAACCCATCACCGGGTCCGGTTGTAGGGCTGAATCATTTATGTTTAGGAAGTACCGAAAACCTAAGTGATACCACGGCTGGTGGCGCGTGGAGCAGCAGTAATACCGCGGTGGGTGCAATTTCAGGCGCTGGTGTTATTTCCGGGATATTAGCGGGTACTACTTCTGTTCGCTATACATTGCCTACCGGTTGCTCATCGGCAGAGACTATAACGGTCGATGTACCTCCATCTGCGGGTAGTATTGATGGTGTTGCTTCTGTGTGTATAGGTGATGTTACCGCGTTATCAGATGTGGCGCCGGGGGGCATATGGGGCAGAAGTAATCTCTCGGTAACGGTTTTGGATGGTTTTGTTTCAGGGGTAGCAGTGGGTACAAGCATTATCAGCTATACGGTAAGCAATAGTTGCGGCAGCGTTGTGGCCACAAGATCCGTTACCATTAATCCATTGCCATTTGCAGGTGTAATAACGGGAGCTGCCAGTGTATGTGCGGGCA
Source organism: Bacteroidota bacterium (assembly GCA_013285595.1). Classification (GTDB taxonomy): domain Bacteria; phylum Bacteroidota; class Bacteroidia; order Chitinophagales; family Chitinophagaceae; genus Nemorincola. The sequence goes on along the minus strand of JABDHF010000002.1, from coordinate 29,621 downwards.
ACAATATTACATTAGCAGATGCGGCTGCCGGCGGGGTATGGAGCAATAGCACTGCGGCAACAACGGCTGCCGGCGGTACAATTCACGGTGTAACCGCAGGATTAGATACTATAAAATATACCGTTACCACCAGTTGTGGTATTGCCATGGCTGAAAAACCGATAACTGTAAATGCACTACCGGAAGTAGCGCCCATTACCGGGGATGATGCCCTGTGTACAGGAATCCATATTACACTGGCCGACGCAGTAACAGGTGGAAGCTGGAGCGTGGCTAACAGCCACGTGAGCGTTAACAGTGCCGGTATCGTGAATGCTGTATCTACGGGTATTGATACGATAACCTATGTTGTTACGAACATGTGCGGTACGGCGACTGCAAATTATACCGTAACCATAGGCGCATTGCCTGCAGCAGGCGTTATTACAGGTGGAACATCCATATGCGTGGGCACTAAGGATACGCTGGCCGTAACACTGCCGGGCGGCACATGGACTACCAGCAATAACAACGTAGCCATTACGGCAACTCCCACAGGTGTTATCATTACGGGTATGGCATCGGGGGCTGATACTATTGTGTATACGTTGAGTAATGCATGTGGCCAGGCTGTTGCTGTATTCCCGGTATCAGTGTGCAGTACACCTGCTGGAAGCGCGGTACAAGCTGTTGCCGGAGAAAGAGAGCTGCTGCGTGTATGGCCTAACCCTAATAATGGAACATTCACTATAGTATTATCATCGGCAACGGATGAGCCGGTACGGGTGATCATCACTAATCTTGTAGGCGAAAAGGTTAGGGAATTTAGTACTACTGCCAACAAAGATGCAGAGCTGAAACTTAATGCGGCAGCTGGTGTTTATTTTATAACAGCAGCTACTGCTAACAGAAGTTATGTGGCGAAGGTTGTGGTTAGCAATTAGTAATTGCCGAAAAATGAAAGAGGCTGAAAAACCTATCTTACCAGGTTTTCCAGCCTCTTTTTATTAATGAGTACCACCTTGCCGGTTTTGATGTCTATAAGATGCTCGCTTTTAAAATCGCTTAACGGCGGATGAGTGACTCTGTGGCTGTGCCCGTAAGGGTAGCAAGCTCATCGCGGCTTATATCTACTGTATAGGGTTCCTCCTTGCTGGCCATAGGCTGAACGATAAGCAAGTATACCTGTACTGGGTTACCAATCCCGAAATAAATAACGAGTACTTCGTCATGCAGCGCCGGCTGAGTAACGAGATCCAATTCAAAGTTCTGGACACTGTAGCGTCCAAAGCGCCCGGCATGGTGACCGCAGGGTCTGTGTACAACAGGACTGACTCTAACGACTGGCAGGGTATAAGCTTCTACCGCCTGGTGCTGGTAGATAAGTGAGGTATGCAAGCTATACCGACACCGTAACCATAAATACACAAAGCAACCCTAACGGAAATATGGTGCTGTGGCCTAACCCAACGAATGGCAGCTTCTTCGTAGGCATAAACGGTAACAAGGATATTAAGTCCATAGTTATCCGCGACATGCTGGGCCGTAAAGTGTGGGAAGAAGATGTGGCAGGGCGCAACGTAATAGAAATAAATGGCTTTGCAACCGGAATGTACGTGGTGGCGGCCATCTCTTATAATGATCATATCATTGAGGCGCTTAAACAGGTGGTTACCGGTTTATAAAGGATTGCCTGATATTTTTTATTATATATATCGGAAACCCGATTTTGAACTGAATTATTTTCGCCATTGTGCTATTAATAATAACTCCGGGTTAAACAATATATAGTGCATTCATAATCAATTGCGCTATTTGTTTATTTGAATTTTAATGGGTAGGTTTATACTGCACAAAAACCGCACTCCACATGAAAAAGATACATTTTATCTTTCTGTTATTCCTTTGCTGTTCAATAACTAAAAGTTACGGCCAGGCCACTGCTCTTGCCGATGGCAATATAGTGACCTCTAATATAGGCCCGTCAATTATCAACTCCAGCCCTGCGGTGAGTAATCCTATCGCCAGCTTTTCTTTAATGCAAACGGTAGGCAATGCGAATGTGACACAGGTTAAATTTACCACAGCCGGAACTTATACAACTACAGATATTACCACATTTACGCTCTATGTAAATGCAGGTGTTAATTCCATCAGCGGCGCCACTCTTGTACCTTCAGGTACATTAACTGCTACAGGCGCAGGGCTGCAGACCATGAATTTAAGCACGCCCTATACCTTGTCTACAAGCTCTGGTGTTCCGTACTATTTCTTTGTAGTGCCTACCTTTGCTTCAGCGCCGGTATCTGGGCATACCATTTCGGTTGCATCTATACCCGCTGCCAATATTGCGGTATCTACAGGCTCTGTAACTGGTTCGGCCGTGGCCACCGGTACGGTTACTATTGTAAATCCTGTTATTACCGGCGCTGTTGCCGGCAGCAGGTGCGGCACCGGCACTGTATCTTTAAGCGCTACAGCTTCCACCGGCTCTACGATCAACTGGTTTGATGCATTGACTGCGGGCACTAACGTAGGTACCGGCACATCTTTTACCACCCCTTCAATAAGCGGCACAACTACTTATTACGCTGAGGCATCACAATCTGCCACGATCCAGACGGGTAGCTTGTCGGACAATACTGTTGTTACCGCTGCATACCAGATGGACCAGCGGTCAGACCTGCACTGGTTTTCATCAACTAATGCGGTAACCATCAATTCAGTCGACGTTTACCCTAATACTACCGGCAATTTAATAATAGTGATGAAAGACAATGCAGGCACCTTATTAGCCACTGCACCTATCGTTACTATTACTGCCGGCCAGATATCTAATACAGTGCCGGTAACCATACCACTAGGCTTTTCCGTTCCGGCTGGCGCTACCAATTACCAGATTGGCGGCGATGCTTCATTTGATGGTACAGAAGCCTGGATATACAGGGGAGTAGGTACTACCTATGGGCCGTATCCCGCTACTGTTGCCGGTTTTTCTCTTACGGGCGACGCTGCTGTGGGCGTGATCACAGGCGGTGGCCAACGTGCTTATTTTTATAACTGGAAAATAAGCCTGAATGCCGCTGCAACTCCCCGCACAGCTGACGTAGCTACAGTAACCCCACTGCCTACACCCACATTTACCACCTCCCCAGGGTCTAACATCTGTGTGAACAGCAGCGTAACATACACTACACAGTCGGGCCAGTCATCTTATGTATGGACCGTTCCGGGCGCTTCTGGTACAGATTACAATATTACTGCGGGTGGCATTGGCAGCAGCAGCAATACAGTAACGCTTACGTGGCTCACTACAGGTGGCAAAACGGTAACTGTTAATTACAGTAGTGGCAGCTGCCCTGGTGCAACCGCGGCATCAAGCGCTACTACGGTAAATCCGCTGCCGGTAGCTACGTTTACTGCTTCTCCCGGTGCGGCTACATGCTCCGGCGTTAGTACAGTGTATACCACACAAGCGGGCCAGAATGCTTACACATGGACGGTGCCAGGTGTGTCCGGTACCGATTACACGATCACAGCAGGTGGTACAGGCAGCGCCAGCAATACCGCAACGCTTACCTGGCTTACCAGCGGCGGCAAAACCGTTACTGTAAATTATACCAATACAGGTGGCTGTACCGGTGCCAGCGCCGCTACTACCACCACAACAGTTAACTTATCACCCGTGCCTGCGTTTACGGCTTCCGCCAGTGCAAATACCTGCCGGAATAGCAGCGTAACTTACACTGCACAGCCTGGCCAGTCTTCTTATATATGGGGCGTGCCCGGTACTTCAGGTACAGACTACACAGTTACAGCGGGTGGCACTGGCAGCGCCAGCAACACGGTAACACTTACATGGCTGACCACAGGTGGTAAAACGGTAACCATTAATTATACTACTGGCAGCTGCGCGGGTGTAGTGCCTGCCACTAATACAACAACAGTAAACAACATACCCGTTCCTACATTTACAGTGGCTCCTACACCTAATACCTGTGTTGGCAGCAGTGTCACTTATACCACTACCGCAGCGCGGTTAGCATACAACTGGACAGTGCCGGGCATATCTGGCACAGATTATACAATTACAGCGGGTGACATAAGCAGTACGAGCAATACGGTAACGCTCACCTGGCTGACCACGGGCAGTAAAACCGTAATGGTTAACTATTCAAATACAGCAGGCTGCACCGGCGCAAGCCCTGCATCTAACACAACAACGGTAAATGCATTGGCGGTGCCTACGTTTACTGCTGCGCCGGGTGCGTCGATCTGCGCTAACAGCAGTGCAACTTACACCACGCAGGCAGGCCAATCTTCTTATAACTGGGTAGTGCCGGGCGCTGCTGGTACTGATTATACCATCACCTCGGGCGGTATTGGCAGCGCCAGCAATACAGTAACACTTACCTGGCTTACCGGAGGCAGTAAAACAGTGACGATAAACTATACTAACGCTGGCGGTTGCCCGGGAGCTGTTGCGGCATCGGCTGCAACTACTGTGAACCTGCTGCCCACGCCTACATTTATTTCTTCTGCAGCTCCTGCTACTTGTGCGGCGAGCGCGACAGTGTACCAAACGCAAGCAGGCCAGTCGTCTTATGTATGGAGTGTACCGGGTGTTGCCGGGACCGACTATAATATAACGGCAGGTGATATTGGCAGTACAAGCAATTCAGCAACAATAGTATGGCTGACACCCGGCAGTAAAACAGTGGCCGTTAATTATACTAATGCCAATAGTTGCACCGGGGCAAGTGCAGCAACGAACACTACTACGGTAGATGCGCTACCTGTGCCTACCTTTATTTCTTCGCCGGGCGCTAATATTTGTGCAAATTATGGGCTGACCTATTCTACATTATCCGGGCAGTCAGCTTATACCTGGACGGTCGATGGCACTGCCGGTACTGATTATAACATTACAGCAGGCAGCACAAGCACCAATACAATAACAATTACCTGGATAACCACGGGTGGTAAAAATGTAACGGTAAATTATACCGACGCTGCGGGCTGTACAGGTGCAACCCCGGCAACTAACACTACCACTGTAAATGCAACCCCAGTGCCTACGTTTACGTCTTCTCCATCGGCAAGTACATGTGCCAATAGTAGCGTAATATATACTACGCAGGCCTCACAGTTGTCTTATGCCTGGACAGTTGGGGGTGTAGCGGGAGTAGATTATACCATCACTTCCGGCGGCATTAGCGCTACAGATAATACGGTAACGCTTATGTGGCTAACCGCAGGCAGCAAAACAGTTACTGTTAACTATGGCGTTGCTGCCGGATGCACCGGAATAGTTCCTGCATCAAGCACTACCACTGTAAATGCGCAACCAGTTCCTTCATTTAGTGAAGCCCCGACTACAGATATATGTGCTACCGGCAGTGCTACGTATACCACGCAGGCAGGAGAAGCATCTTATACCTGGAGCGTACCGGGCGTAGCGGGTACTGACTATATTATTACATCGGGAGGCATAGGCGCTGCAAGCAATACGGTATCGCTTAACTGGCTGACACCTGGCAGCACCATGGTAACCGTAAATTACATAGACGTTAATGGCTGTACCGGCGCAACTGCTGCCAGCAATACCGTTATGATCAATCCTCTGCCTGCAGTAATAACCGGCCCGGGCGAGGTTTGTGAAGCATCTGACATCATTTTGTCGGATGGCACTTCTGGCGGCAGCTGGTCTGGCAGTAATTCATCGGTAATAGTAGATGCAACTTCCGGCGACGTATCTGGCATTGCTGCCGGTACTGCAGCTATCACCTATTCTTTATCTACAGGCTGCACAATGTCCACTGTTGTTACTGTTAACCCATTGCCAGCTGCTATTTCAGGCAGCAATGTAGTTTGCCTTGGTTCACAGGTAGCTTTATTTGGCGCAGGTGGCGGCACCTGGTTAAGCAGCGATGGTACTATTGCCACGGTAGGTACTTCTTCTGGTATAGTATCGGGTGTTTTAGCAGGGTCTGCAACCATTACCTATACATTGCCTACCGGATGCCTTACTACCACTGCCTTTACAGTTAATCCCCTGCCATCTGGCATTGTGGGAATTACCAACGTTTGTACAGGTGCAATAACTAACCTTAGCGACCCTGATGGTGGTGGCAGCTGGACAAGTGGCAATACACTGTCTGCAACGGTTGACGCGGGATCAGGAGCTGTTACTGGTATAAGCGAAGGCTCAGTCATGATCACTTATACATTGCCAACAAGCTGCAAGACCGCTACTAATGTAACGGTTAATCTTACGCCTGCTGCAATTACCGGCCTCGGCAATGTATGCGTTGGGTCGTCTGTTGCATTGAGCGATATTAACAGTGGCGGCTCCTGGGCTACCAGCGACGCCAGTATAGGCAGCCTGACCGCGAATACAGTTAACGGCGTATCGCAGGGCACACTGACAATAACCTACACATTGCCTGCCGGCTGCTTTGCTGTAAAGCCTGTAACGGTTAATCCGCTGCCTTCGGCTATAGCGGGCAGCACTGCGGTGTGCGTAGGTTTCACAACCTCGCTTACTAACCCGGATGGTACAAGCACATGGAGCAGCAGCAATACATCTATAGCTACAGTAAACCCGACTTCGGGATCAGTGGGCGGAGTAGCTGCAGGTACTATCAATATTACATTTACACTGCCTACAGGCTGCGCTACCGATGTTGCTTTTACAGTAAACCCGTCACCGCTGCCTATTTTAGGGGCTAATGCGGTTTGCCTGAACGACAGCACACTGCTTACCGATCTTACACCAGGCGGTGCATGGACAAGCGCTGCTGGTACCGGTACCGTAAATATTGATGCAACTGGTAAAATTACAGGCCTTGTGCCCGGCAATGCAATTATTACTTACAGCAAGTTTGGGTGTACTACTACCCGGAATATATTTGTTAACTCATTACCTGCGCCTGTTACCGGTATTGCCCAGCTGTGCGCTACAACCACGGCTGCACTGGCAGATGCTGTTACCGGCGGCACATGGAGCAGCAGCAATACGGCGCTCGCTACGGTTAATGCTGCTAACGGTGTTGTTTCGGGCTTGTCAGCTGGTGCGGCCACTATTACTTACAAGTTGCCTACAGGCTGCTATCTTACTACTATTGAAACGATCAACCCGCTGCCTGTGGTGTATACAGTTACAGGCGGAGGAAACTACTGTGCCGGCGCAGGTGGCTTACATGTAGGGCTTAGCGGTTCTCAGCCAGGTGTTAACTACCAGTTGTTTTACGGGGTTACGCTTGTAGGCGCTCCAATGCCAGGTACCGGTACTTCGCTCGACTTTGGGCCGCAAACACTCGCAGAGGTATACACCATAGTAGCCAATAACGGCGCAACTTCGTGTACCAGCAACATGGCGGGTAATGCCCCTGTAATTATGAATGCGTTACCTGTTGTGTATAATGTTACCGGTGGCGGACACCGCTGCTCTACAGGCCCGGGAATATATATAGGCCTCGATGGGTCTGGCACAGGCATTAATTACAACATTTATAACACAGGCTCGCCGGTAGGCTCACCGGTTCCGGGTATAACCGGTCCGCTGGACCTGGGTGTAGAAACTGCGGCAGGAACCTATACCGTAATTGCAACAAACGCGGTGACTACCTGCTCGGTTAATATGACCTCTTCTGCAACAGTGATCATAGACCCGATGGTGCTGCCAACGGTAAGCATAGGCACAGGAGTGGGCGACGTAGTATGTGGGGGCACTATAGTGCATATCACTGCTGCTACAGTTAATGGCGGCGTTACCCCTGCTTATTCCTGGACTTTGAACGGAGTGCCTGTTTTGATTTCCGGAAGTAGTTATTCTTACCTGCCATCTGATGGCGATGTTGTTAATGTAGTGCTTACCAGCAGCGCGCCATGCGCGTCGCCTGTTACGGTAGGTAGCTCTCTTAGCCTGTCTGTGTTGCCATACGGCACACCTTCAGCGCACATCGTCGCTGTGCCGGGCGACAATGTATGCCAGGGCACTCTTGTTCATTATTCATCTACATCCGCTTTCGGTGGCTCATTACCAGAGCTTAGCTGGGAAGTAAACGGCGCTGTAATGGGTTCCGGCGCGTCGTTCTCTTACACCCCGGCAAACCACGATAACATAAGTCTTGTTGTAGGCAGTGATTATTTTTGCCGCACGGCAGACTCCGGTACCAGCAATATCATTAGCATGGAGGTAGATGCTGCTACTGATCCGGTAGTAGTGCTTACCACTACGCCAGGTACCACCATTTCACACGGACAGACAGTGACCATAACCACAAGCGTTACCAATGGTGGCCCTACGCCATTCTACCAGTGGTATGTAAGTGGCGCCGCGGTTCCTGGCGCTGTTTCGGCTACATTCACATCAAGTGCCCTGGCCGATGGTGATTCTGTATACTGTATCGTTACCCGCAGTGGTGTATGTTCCGGCCTTACAGGAAGCGCCGGCGTTAAAATACACATCACCCGCGTTGGTGTGCCGCAAGTAGTAGCTGCCGGCAGCGATATAAAGCTGGTACCTAATCCGAATAGCGGCGTGTTTACCGTAAAGGGTACACTGGCAATAGCTGGCGACCAGGAAGCAGAGCTGGTAGTTACAGACATGCTGGGCCAGGTAGTATACAATGCACATGTAATGACAGTTAATGGCAAAATAGACCAACTAATAACTTTAGATGGCAACCTTGCAAATGGTATGTATTTACTGAATGTGCGCTCTGGCAATGAAAATGCCATCTTCCATTTCGTGATAGGGAAGTAAGGCGGTTATATTTATCAATATCAGGGTGGGTAGCTTCGGCTACCCACTTTTTTTGTGGCTATGCTATTGGTATAATATCATCATTATTATGCTCCCATTTGATTAAATGCAGTATAAAAAGTAATTCTTTACCAGCGCAGTTTTCAGCATGTTTTTGGGGGAGCGGCCAGGTGTTTTTTTACTTGTTTTGCTGCTATGGAATACGCGGTGGCACTCTCACAGTACGGATTGTTTTGGCATGATCATATTCCTGTTTTTTGTTTTGTTTGTACAAGCAAATTTGGGGGTTTTGAATGAGAGAGGGCAACGCAGATTGAGCATGGTTAGCACTGTGTTTATTTGGGATAGATTTTTATTGGATGCTACCAATTTTAGGGGAAGGATATTGCCTGCAGGGGTTTGCACTAAACAGAAACCCCGACTGTGCCGGTGAGGGCATAGTCGGGGTTTGTATTGATTCTTTATTGAGATTGACTTATTTTTCCACCGCTGCCACAACCTCGGCTTCGGTCACCTTCTGTTTCGGCTGGAATACGGCTATCAGCTGCCCCTTTTCATCGAGCAGATATTTCTGGAAGTTCCACTTTACCTCGCTGTCCTGGAAGCCGTTGTATTGTTTTTCTGTGAGCCAGTGATATATAGGGGCCATATCATTGCCCTTCACGCTGATCTTAGATGCCATAGGGAAAGAAACACCATAATTCTTAGTGCAGAAAGCGGAGATCTCTTTATCAGAGCCCGGCTCCTGCGCACCAAAGTTGTTGGCTGGGAAACCTATTATTACCAGCTTGCCTTTGTATTTCTCATACATAGCCTCCAGGTCAGCATATTGCGGCGTATTTCCGCATTGCGATGCAGTATTCACAATCAGTATCTTTTTACCCTTGTACTTCGAGAAATCTATGGTAGTGCCGTCAAGCGCCGTTACCTTAAAGTCATAGATGGTTTTGGGAAGAGCCGCAGCGGGCTTAGGCGTAAAAAAGAAGAAAAGCTTAAACAGGAAAATGGCAAATAGTGTCATGGTGTATATTTTTTAGCAAAAATAATGAAATATATGCCTTGTGAATACCGTTTACACCGAAACAGGAATTAATAATCCTCAATAAGAAGTATTCAATCCTGAAACAATGTTGTTGTTCAGTAACTACTAATATTTAATACATTATAAATTATTATATTCATTAAATATAAAAGTATGGAAAAGTAGTGGTCTCTGCTACGGAAATTACTAAAAATTAATAAGTGTTTTAATGCCCGCCGCCTATGCTGGTATCGTAATCTATGCCTTGCTTGCGCAATATGCCCTTTACCCCAACGGCAAATAACGCCAGGTAAGTAAAGCAGAACACAGGCAGCCAGTAAGAGTTGTGAATGCCTATCGATTTCAGGTCGGCGAGCTTGCCTTGCAGCGGTGGTATAATGGCGCCACCCAGTATCATCATGATCAGGAATGCAGAACCTTGCGAGGTATGCTTACCAAGCCCTGCAATGGCCAGCGCAAATATCGCGGGCCACATAATAGAGCAAAACAGCCCCCCACTCAGGAAGGAGTATATAGACACCATGCCGGTAGTAAATATACCTATTACCATAAACGCGACGCCCAACAGTGAGTAAATGAGTAAAGTACGTGCAGGCTTATCTTGCCCGGCATAAAAGGCGCAGCTCTGTATAACTACGCAGATTATGTACCAGTACAAAGGCGTGACATCGTTTTGAGCAATGGCATTGACCGCCAGCACCACGCCAAAGGCTACTACCGGCACTATAAATATCAGTATGTTCTTAACCGATGCTGCGGGGTTGAAGTTCTTGATAGAGCCTGTCCACCGGCCTATCATGAGGCTGCCCCAGTACATGGAGATGAATGGCGCCACCTGCGAAGAGGTATAGCTGCCAAAATCGTGTTCGGCAAGCAGGGCGCCAAGATTGCTTTGTATAGTCACCTCCACACCTACATAGATAAATATCGCCAGCATACCCAATATCAGCTGAGGGTACTTCATAGCGCCCCAGCCTGTATTGTTTTTCCTGGCGCTGTATAACGAAATAAGTAAGGTGCCGATGATGATCACCAGCCCGCTCAGCAGCCATTTTACGCGCGTCATTTCCACTTCTTCCAGCACGCTTTTATCGGTAGATACCACGGTGTAGCTTTGGAACACAGGTACAAATACCATGATCAGCAATACCGTCATAACCGCCAGGGCTATGAGCGCCTTGGGCGATTTCTCCGTTTCTGTTTCAAACTTGCCCGATGGCAGTTTTTTAGAAAAGAAAAAGACCGCCGCAGCTATCAGGAACAGGGCACCTACGCCTGCGTATAAAAAGGTAACCTTACCCAACCCAAGGGAATTGATCTGCTCATCGCTGGCTTTGGTAGCGCCAAATAATGCCAGTGCCACAATGATAGGCCCTATTGCTGTGCCGAAAGAGTTAATGCCACCACCCAGGGTGATACGGTTAGCGCCAGTCTCAGGGGGGCCTAAGAGCGCGGCAAAAGGGTTAGCTGCTGTCTGTTGTAAAGAAAACCCAAGCGCCACCGCAAACAAGCCTACAAGCATGCCGGGGAAAGTGCCTGCATTTACCGCCAGTATCATGACTACAGCGCCAAACGCTGAGAACAAAAGCCCGTAAACAATACTATTCTTATATCCCCAGCGGGCAATAACATCTTTGCCAAAGGCAGAAGCAATAAAATACAACACCAAAGCACCGAGGTAGTAAGCGAGATAAAAAGCAAAGTCTATTAACTGCGACTGAAACTGATCGAGCTTAAAGTAATGTTTGCAAAAGGGGATGAACACACCATTGCCCGCCGCTATAAACCCCCAGAAGAAAAACACGGTAACCAATGTAGAAAGTGCGCCTGAGCTGCTGGCATTCGGCTGCTGCAGTGCGGCCAGGTTATTCACCTCTGCACTTGCGGTCTGTTCCTGCGCATTGGCATTAAGCTTCTGTATATTGTCTACCCCCATGTATATATTCGTTTGAAGTAAAATAGCAACTAATCCTGAATAATTCTAATGGTGTTTACTGGTATTGTATGTATATCGGCCTTGGGTATAGCCTTAGTACTTCTTCAGGTTTCATGGGTGTTTTCCACGGCGGGGTCAGTATGTCGTTCTTATAAAACAGTTTGAAGCCTGTAAACTGCACCGGCTCGTTCACCTCAGCCAGCTTATAAGAGTTCACCTTCTTCGCCGGGAATCCCCAGCCGTCCATATCCATTACTACCTGCACTTCGGGGTGCAGCTCTATTTTTTTGTAGTTGGTCACCATGTTATTGGTAAAACGGTGTATTACCAACACCTTTGGTGGCAGGTTGTTTTGCTTTACCAGCTTGGTAAGGTAGGCTGATACATAATTGATATCGGCAGCATCAAAAGTGCCTATGATAGTGCCCGGCTTATGCACCTTATCTTTCATAGAAAATTCCGGGTCTATGGCCAGGTGCACATTCGGCATCACCAGGTATTTTTCCAGCATAGGTATTTCTGTTTCCAGGTTGCTCCAGCCCACCTGCACATCCAGGAATACTACTCCGTTTACTTTCTTTGCCAGCTCTATGGCCTTATCTATTTGTGTAAAAGGCATCCGCAATATATACTTGCCTCCCTTCCCCGGCTGGCCTTGTGCGGTCACAGCTATGTAGTGGATAGCGGGTATTACCGGAGTAGCTGTGTCTGCAGCCTGCCATTTCTTTACTTCAGCCGTCAGCCGCTTCAGCATTTCATCAGGTGGATATTCGCCCAGCACGCCCATGTGTGTAGAATAAAAATTACCATAATACGCCACTATCCTCTTAAACGGCAATAGCGCCCCTGCAAGCGGGTAAGGGCCTTTAACCGGCCACTTTGCATTAGCGGTATCATGTACCATGCGCATCATTTGCTTATTGTATAAAACAGTATCGAGGACAGGCGGAGGTGGTGGTGGAATCACCGCAACTGGTTTTGCCGTGGTGCTGTCGGGTATTGCAGCAGGTGATGATACTACCTGCTTCCGTTTCGCGGCATTTGAGTTGTTGCAGCTGAATAGGAAAAAAACGAGAAAGAGGTGAACAAAAACTGCTGGCCGCGGCTGTCTTTTAGCTAATAGTGTCATATTTTCTTTTTGGCAGATAATGAGGTATAACAATTGTACTGCATTGCCCCGGAAAGATACAATGATACCATCTAACTTTTTTAAAATGAACCTGCTGGCGTGGTTTTTTACTAAGTTATGATGATTGAATATTTGAGATAATCACGCCGTAAACGGCCTTAAATAAATTGTTATGGAACAACCGAAAATAGCCCCCGAACTGCCAACACACCCACAGCAACCCCAAGGCCCACCCTCTAAGCCAGAGGCGCCGAATATGCCGCCATCACCTCCCGAAATACAGCCAGGCCAGGACCCGGTGCCAACCAAAGAACCGGCAAAAATGCCCAAAGGTTAAATTGCTTTGGTCTAAATGTATTTTATTGCTCTTTTCGTAACTTTGAAAGGAGCAATGTTTTATTTTATGACAGCTGTAGCCATTAAAGAAATGAGAAAGGAGGTGAAAAAGTACATAGACCTCGCAGACGAGCGCATGCTAAAGGCTGTTCATGCCATGCTTGAAGCCGATCTTGAAGAAGAAATATCGGACAAAGAAATTAGTGATGACTGGTGGGACGAAATGAGCGATGAACAGAGAGCAAGTGTGGAAGAAGGTATTGCGCAATTAGAGAGGGGGGAAGGAATACCTCATGAGGAGGTTGTAAAAAAATATAGCAAATGGTTGACAAAATAATTTGGTCTCCACGTGCTTTAGCAACATTTGATGTTGCCATTAATTATTTGTCGGAAGAATTTGCGGATAAAGAAGTTGAAAAATTCATCTTAAGGGTGTATGCTAAATTAGCTTTATTACAAAAGCAGCCTTTTATTGGCGCCGTTGCAGGGAAAAAGAGAAATTATTTTAAAACGCTTGTGCATAAGAAGGTTACTCTTGTTTATCACTATAAGCCCGTTAAGAAAGAAATAGAATTAGTAACGTTTTGGAATAACCTGCAAGATCCCAAAAGCCTGAAATATTAAAGCTAAAAAATCCCTGTATCAAAAGACACAGGGATTTTTGTTTATAACATTTTCTAACGCCTACAATATCGTCCAGGTCTTATCTCCTGAAAGTATTTTGTCGAGAGACGGCTTGCCTTTGCGGGCTATCAGCTCATCTATCTGGTTCTGCATAGATTCTTCGTAGGTGGCGCGGTCTTCAGAGTAGATAACGCCAAACGGTCGTGGGAAATCAACACCATCATAAGCAGTGTCAAAGAAGCTGGCTATGATGTGCGCTTTTGTTTTATCGTGCTCGTCATGTATCCACAGGTCGTTGGCTGATGCACCGTCTTCCAGGTTCACGATAACTGGTTTTGTACCGTCCAGTTTTATGCCCTTATTGCCACCATTGCCAAATATCAGTGGCTTGCCATGCTCTATGTAAATGGATTGTTCCTGCTTGGTTTCTTTCTCTGAAAACGCGAAGAAGGTGCCATCGTTGAACACCGGGCAATTCTGGTATATTTCTACAAACGAAGTGCCTTTATGGTCATTAGCCCTTTTCAGCACAGCCTGCATGTGTTTGGGGTCACGGTCGAGCGAACGTGCTACAAAGCTACTTCTTGCGCCTAGCGCCAGTTCGCTTGGGTTAAATGGCTCTTCTACAGAGCCATATGGGGTTGACTTAGCGATCTTCCCTTTACCTGAAGTTGGGGAGTACTGCCCCTTCGTCAATCCATAGATCTCATTATTAAACACCATGTAATTGATGTTAAAGTTCTTACGCATCAGGTGAATGAAGTGATTGCCACCAATGGAGAACGCATCACCATCGCCCGACACCATCCATACACTCAGGTGAGGGTTCAGCGCCTTTACACCCGATGCTATTGCTGCTGCGCGCCCATGTATGCTGTGCAGGCCATAAGTATCCATGTAGTAGGTAAAGCGCGCTGCACACCCTATGCCCGAAATGAACACAATATCTTCCTTAGGCACGCCGAAATCAGGGAATACGGTCTGCACCTGTTTTAATATAGAATAATCGCCACACCCTGGGCACCATTTCACTTCCTGGTTCGATGCGAAATCTTTTGCCGTTAGCTTTGGCGCTGCCTGCTGTTCTGCTATAGTTTCCATTAGTTAGATTTTAAGATTTCAAGAATTTTGTTTTTCAATTCTATTGTGGTGAATGGTAGCCCCTGCACTTTAGAAAAGCCTACGGCAGGGAACAGATATTTAGCCCGTATCAGCTGCAGCAGTTGTCCGCAGTTCATTTCAGGTATCAGTATATTGTCGTAGCCGCTCAGCAGTTCGCCCAGGTTTTTCGGGAATGGATTGATGTGGTGCAGGTGTACATGCGCCACATCATAGCCCTCGGCTATAGCCTCACGCACAGCGGTTTTTATTGCCCCATTCGTCGATCCCCAGCCCAGCACTACCAGCTTGCCTGTCTCTTTGCCTGAGTCAGGTTTTGCCAGCGGTATATAGTCTGCTATCTTTTGTATCTTCTCTGCGCGCAGCTTGGTCATTACCTCGTGGTTCTTAGCATCATAAGACACGTTGCCGGTCTCGTTTTGCTTCTCCAGGCCGCCTATGCGGTGCATTAGCCCCGGTGTGCCCGGTTTAGCCCACGGGCGCGATAGCTTTTCATCGCGCTTATAAGGCAGATAGGTGCCATTAGGCCCGTTAGGCTCAGTAGCAAAGGTTACTTTTATCGGTTTCAATTGGTCTTTAGAAGGGAACTTCCATGGCTCAGTACCATTAGCTATATAGCCATCCGTAAGGCAAATGACCGGGGTCATATGCTCTACGGCTATACGGGCCGCTTCCAGTATAGTATCGAAGCAATTAGCCGGTGTAGATGCTGCTATTACTGGTAGTGGGCCCTCTCCGTGCCTGCCATACATGGCCTGCATCAGGTCGCTCTGCTCTGTTTTTGTAGGCAAACCAGTTGATGGCCCTCCACGCTGTATGTCAATAATGATCAAAGGTATTTCCAGTATCGTAGCAAGGCCTATAGCTTCTGTTTTTAGTGCCATGCCTGGGCCGGAAGTAGTAGTTACGCCAAGCCCACCTGCATACGATGCGCCTAAGGCTGCGCATATAGCCGCTATCTCATCTTCTGCCTGGAACGTCTTTACTCCACTTGTTTTGTACTTCGATAATTCGTGCAGTACATCAGATGCCGGCGTAATAGGGTAAGAGCCCAGGAACAGCGGCAACCCTGATAGTTCAGAGGCCGCTACCAATCCTATAGCCGTCGCCTGGTTGCCCGATATATTGCGGTAAGTACCTTTAGGCAATTGCGCTGGGGCTACATGATAGCGGGTAGTAAATATCTCGGTATGGTCACCAAAGTTCCATCCTGCTTTCAGCGTTTTTATGTTCGCCTCGGCTATATCTGGTTTCTTGGCAAATTTTTCGTTGATAAAGCTAATAGTATGGTCCATAGACTCATCGAACATCCAGAACAGCAATCCCAGAACAAACATATTCTTAGACCGCTCTATCTCCTTCATGCCAAGGCCTGAGCCAACCAGGCATTCCTTGGTAAATTTAGTGATGTCTATTTTATGAACAATATAGTTAGTTAATGTGCCGTCTTCAAGCGGGTTGGCACCATCGGCATAGCCTGCAAGGCTAAGGTTTTTCTTATCAAAGCCGGCGGTGTTCACAATAACGATGCCGCCTTTTTTCAACCGGGCCAGGTCTACTTTTAATGCTGCAGAGTTCATGGCTACCAAAACATCATATTCGTCGCCCGGGGTAAATATTTCTTTGCTGCCGAAATGTACCTGGAAGCCCGATACCCCAGCGGTAGTACCTATAGGGGCGCGTATCTCTGCCGGGAATTCAGGAAACGTACTAAGGTCGTTTCCCAGGAAGGCTGCAGTATCGGTAAACTGTGTTCCCGTAAGCTGCATGCCATCGCCAGAGTCACCGGAAAACCTGATAACTACACTATCCGCATCTATAAGCGTGGCATGGCCTTGTTTGTTTTCTATTATTGATTCCATTACTTATTAAAATTTTAGGCGCCGTGGGTATACCGGCGTTATTTAATAAAAATATTTGTGGCTTTTACCAAATTTAACTCATTTACACGAATCAGCCCAAAGCCGCTTTTCTTTTACCAATAGATTATGACCTCGTTAGGTTCATGGCAAGAGAAGTGCTTGGTGCGGCGCTGGACTATGGATGCAGCGAGTGCATTTTTACTTCCAGCTCGTCTTTTGTTTCCACATAGTCTTCATTTGGCAGGCAACAATCTACCGGGCAAACCGATGCGCATTGTGGCTCCTCATGAAAGCCCACACACTCCGTGCATTTATCGGTCACTATATAATACAAGTCGCCTGAAACAGGGTCGTGGCTTGCATCTGCGTCGCTTGTAAGCCCGCTTTTGGCTACATAAGTTCCAGACAAAGATGTCTTGTAAGCAAAGTTCCACTCGTCGCCACCTGCGAAAATTGCCCCATTAGGGCATTCGGGTTCGCAGGCGCCGCAATTGATGCATTCCTCAGTGATTTTTATAGCCATAAAATTTGTTTTGTATTTAAAAGTATAAAAATTATTAAGCAAAGGCAAATTATTTTATACATTTATATAGACAATTACCGCGCAACCATAATACTATAAAGCGCGGTTTTGCATACCTGTTTTTAACGAAAAGCTTATGGGATCTGCTGCACTTATTTTACTCATTATTGTAGGTATAGCCTTTGCCGGTGGCGGCATTTTGGTTTCTAAAGCCATTGCAAAAACATCTAAGAATAAAGTAAAAGGGGAGCCCTACGAGTGCGGTATTCCCACCACCGGCACATCGTGGATACAGTTCAATGTAGGGTATTACCTGTTCGCGCTCATCTTCCTTGTGTTCGATGTGGAGCTTGTATTTATGTATCCATGGGCAGTAGCTGTTAAAAAAATAGGCATGCCCGGCCTGGTAGAGATCGTCATCTTTATGTTCATCCTTTTTATGGGCTTACTATATGCGTGGAAGAAGGGTGCGCTGAAATGGATGTGATCCCCGATGCGCTATTCCACTGGTTCAATTATTTTGAATAATTCTGTAATGTTCAATGTAAACCCAGGTAGCACAGAAGACTCTAAAGTGTCGCCACTCACCAGAAACGGAGATTCTTTAAACTTGCCATCTGTTAGTGTATACGATCTTACCCATTGGTTTTGAGGGCTTACGATCCAATATTCCTTTACGCCCGATTCTTCATAAACCTCATATTTCTTTTTCAGTTCCTTCGCATTATTGCCAGGGCTTAATACTTCTACTACTATATCAGGAGCGCCCGCACAACCTTTTTCATCCACTTTAGCCGGGTCACATATCACACAAACATCGGGTTGTAGCACTGTTATTACTTGCTGGTCATTTTTAGTTTTTTGTGCCAGCCTTACATCAAATGGTGCTTCGAAGACCTGACACGGTTTTCCAGTAAGAAAACTGTCCAGGCGCACATGTATAAAGAAGACTAATTTTTGATGAGATGGGCTTGGCGCAGGGCTCATTTTAAAGATCTTTCCCTTTATTAATTCTACTCGTTCTTCAAATTTCCATTTAAAGTAGTCGGCGTAAGTATAAGTGCCGTTCAGGTCAAGGTCTGAAAGTTGCATGGTGTAAAGTTAAAGTAAAAATATAACGAAGGGTGTTTCGAAATATAGTTCTATGTCAATTTTTCATTTCCTTTTATAAAAACAAAATGCTACATTTATATTCAACACTTCCGGAAGAAAACTTATTTTTAAAACAACATGGAGAACCTCTTTTAGGAGTTTGGCGCTTATGGCAGCAACAGAAAAAATGATATTTCCTGCGCAGTTGCACCAGACAGCTGACGGCGGCATTGTGGTTTCGAAGCTGGATGAAATGATCAACTGGGCGCGGTCTAACTCGCTGTGGCCACTGGTGTTTGGCACCAGCTGCTGCGCTATAGAAATGATGTCGGCGGCAGATGCTAAATACGACTGGTCGCGCTTCGGTTTCGAAGTAGCGCGCGCCACTCCCCGCCAGGCTGATCTGATAATAGTAGCAGGCACTATAGTGATGAAAATGGCGCCCGTATTAAAGCGCCTCTACGACCAGATGCCTGATCCTAAATATGTCATTGCCATGGGTGCATGTACTATAAGTGGCGGGCCTTTCTTTTATAATACTTACTCTGTGGTGAAGGGTGTAGACCATGTGATACCGGTAGATGTATATATACCCGGCTGTCCGCCCCGGCCGGAAGCATTGCTGCATGCCATGATAACCCTGCAGGAAAAAATAAAGCACGAGACCTATTTCGGAAAATCAACAAAAGAGATCAGCGAATGACCAACGAAGAAATAAAACAGTCTGTAAGTGCGCTCTTTCCTGCCGTTACCTATGATGAAACGGGTGAATTCCTAAACCTGCTTATAGATGCTGCTGATCTGAAGCCGCTGATGCTCGCCCTGCGGAATAATAAAGAATACAGTTTCGACTTTCTTTTTTGCCTTACCTGTATCGACTGGAAGACGCACTTAATGATGGTGTATCACTTGCTCTCTAAAACACACCGACATAATATAGTGGTCAAGGCAAAGATCGCCGATATAAATAGCCCGCAGATAGAAACGCTTACGGGTATCTGGCAAACGGCCAATTTTCATGAGCGCGAAGTATATGACCTGTTCGGGGTGAAGTTTTTAAACCATCCGGACATGCGGAGGTTGCTGCTTGATGAGAACTGGGAGGGCTATCCACTCAGGAAAAATTATGTAGACGAAAACATGATAACCATATGAGCCTGCTAGGAGAAGATATACTTACGGAAGAGGGCGAATTCGTCATCAACATAGGGCCGCAGCACCCCTCTACACATGGTGTACTGCATCTGAAAGTATGGCTCGATGGGGAGACGATAAAGAAAGTGCAGCCACACCTGGGCTACATTCATCGCTCTATCGAAAAAATGTCTGAAAGCCTCTCTTACCGCAACTTTATCTATGCTACCAGCCGCATGGATTACCTGAGCGCGCACATCAACAACCAGGCTTGCGCGCTTACTGTAGAAAAAGGTTTGCAAATAGAAGCGCCGCCCCGGGCGCAGGTGATACGCATACTGATGGCAGAGCTAACACGGCTATCATCTCACCAGCTATGGTGGGGCTGTACCGGCCTCGACCTTGGCGCGGTTACGCCATTCTTCTACGCATTTCGTGAGCGCGAAGCTGTGCTGGCAATTATGGAAGAAACCTGTGGAGCCCGCCTTACTCAGAACTACAGTGTTCCCGGCGGCGTGATGTATGATATTCACCCTAATTTCCAAAACAGGGTTAAAGACGTTTTAAAGCAGATAAAAAGCAAATTCACAGAGTACGATGAGATACTCTCCGGCAATGTAATATTTGAACAACGCACGAAAGGGGTAGGTTATTTGTCTGCAGAAGATGCTATTTCGTTTGGCTGCACAGGCCCTACAGCAAGGGGCTCCGGCGTAAGTTGCGATATACGCAAATGGTTCCCGTACGATGGCTATGAAAAAGTAGAGTTCGAAGAAATACTTGGTACAGGTGGCGACTGCTATGCCCGCTACATGGTACGCATGGCCGAAATGAAGCAATCGGTATACATCATAGAACAACTGATAGACAATATACCCGAAGGCGATTTCCAGGCAAAAACAAAGATGGTATTAAAGCTGCCCAAAGGTGAGTTTTACCAGCGCGTAGAAACAGCCCGTGGTGAGCTGGGCGTATATATAGTTAGCGACGGTGCGGCTTCCCCCTACCGTATAAAATACAGGTCTCCCAACTTCTCTAACCTCTCAGCCCTGGAACACATGGCCACAGGCGCAAAGATAGGGGACCTCGTAGCTATAATGGCAACAATAGACCTTGTAATACCAGATGTTGATAGGTGAGTGGGTTGACTAGTTGATTGGTCGCTATGTAAATAGCAAAATAGTAATTCTGTCATGGTGAGCCTCGTCGAACCATGACATGTTGAAGTTAGCGTTGAAGCTAAATGGCACTCAGAATAATGAATAGGTATGGAAGTAAATGAGGCAGCAGTAGATTACGGAAAGAAAAAGTATTCCATTGAAGAATACTTAGAGATGGAGAATGCCTCCGCCGAAAAGCATGAATACTACCAGGGCGAAATTTTTGCAATGGTTGGTGGTAGTTCACAGCACAACATTGTTGCCAAAAACATATTGTCTGTTCTTGATAGAAAGTTAGGTAGAAAGTCTTGCCAGCCATTCAATAGCGATACCAGGGTGTATATTGAGAAAAGTACGCTCTTTACTTATCCTGATGTTTCTGTTTTTTGCGGCGACTTACTATCTTTAAATAACGATGATCTTAATTTTCTTAATCCTACTGTAATATTTGAGGTGCTTTCGCCTTCTACAAAAAATTATAATCGTAGAGAAAAATTTAAACTGTACCGCAGTATACCTAGTCTGAGGGAATACATCTTAGTTGAACCAGAGATTGCTGGGATTGAAGCATTTTACATAAATAACAATGGTTTGTGGGAGTTGAAGGAATACAATGATATTAGCCAGGCGCTACCGTTAGATAGTATTGGCATTGCACTGACGTTAAAGGAGATTTATAAGAGAACAAAAGTTGTTGGCAAATGAAAAATTAGATAGTTATTAGTTCCGGTAATTTGTATATTTAGTCTGTGGCTGAAAATGTGTGTTTTGTAAACAATTAATTTCAAAACTAAAAAAGCATTGAACCTGTTTCTCGAAATAAGCTTTGCCGCACTTGCCAACGGGCTTCACAACTCGCTCACTGCCTCTATTCAGAGCGCCTTTACGGTGCAGGTCATTGAGATGGCCATTGCAGGGCTTTCACTGCTTGTATTCCTCGTTCCGCTTTGTTTCTTTCTCGGCTATATGGAGCGCAAGGTAGCCGCGTTCATGCAGGTACGCCTCGGCCCTAACCGTGTAGGTCCCAAAGGCTCCATGCAGATCGTCGCAGATACTGTAAAGCTCTTATTTAAAGAAGGCCTTACCCCATCCGCTTCCGATAAATTCCTGTTCAATCTCGCACCCATAATAGTAGTGGTCACCTCTATGCTGGTGATGGCGCCCATAGCCTTCGCCCGCAACTTCCAGATATGGGATACAAGCATTGGTGTGCTCTATGTTTCCTCTATATCATCAATTGCAGTTATCGGCATTCTCATGGCAGGGTGGAGCAGCTACAACAAATATTCCCTGCTGGGCGCTATGCGTAGCGGCGCCCAAATAGTGAGCTACGAGTTGTCTGTAGGCCTCTCGCTTATCTCTATTGTTATTCTCACTGGCAGCCTACGCATGTCCGACATTGTAATGAGCCAGGAAAATGGCTGGTGGATATTCAAAGGCCATATCCCCGTGCTAATATCGTTTGTTATATTCGTCATAGCATCTACAGCCGAAATTAATCGTGCACCTTTCGATCTCGCCGAGGCAGAGCAGGAGCTTACCGCCGGCTTCCATACAGAATATTCCGGAATGAAGTTCGCCATGTTCCTTTTGGCAGAGTATATCAACCTATTTATAGTCTCCGCCATCGCAGCTACATTATTTCTTGGCGGCTGGATGCCCTTCCACATCGGGCATTGGCAGGCATTTAATCACATCATGGACTTTATACCATCCTCGCTATGGTTCCTGGGAAAAACATTTGCTGTCATATTCATCATCATGCAGTTCCGCTGGACATTCCCGCGCCTGCGTGTTGATCAGCTATTAACACTTGAATGGAAATACCTGCTGCCAATAAGTATGGTCAACGTACTGTTGGTAACAGTGATGGCTATAATGGGGTGGCATTTTTAGGGCACTATAGATGTGCCACACTTCTAAAGTGTGGCACATCTAACTAAGCAAAACAGGGTAAAACAAAAAGCGCGCATGTTTTTAAAAGAGTATTTCGGTACAATATATAAGTCGGTAAGGTCGCTGCTCGTGGGCATGCGTACTACCGGTTATTACTTTACCCATCCCAAAGAAATACAAACCGAAGAATACCCCGACAACCGCGCTACGCTGCAGATGTTCGACCGCTTCAAAGGTGAAGTGGTAATGCCGCACGATGACAATAACGAGCACCGCTGCACCGGTTGCCAGGCCTGCGAGATCGCTTGCCCCAATGGCACCATAAAGATCATCACCAAGCAGGAATTGCAGCCCGATGGCAAAAAGAAAAAGGCAATAGACACATTTGTCTACCACCTGGAGCTATGCACTATGTGCAACTTATGCGTGGTAGCCTGCCCGTCCGATGCTATTGTGATGGCGCAGACCTTTGAGCATAGTGTGTACGACAAAAAGCAACTGAAAAAAGTGCTGAACAAACCCGGTTCTAAAATTATGGAGGGAGTTGAATAATGGATGCAAGAACTATCATATTCTATATCCTCGCAGCTACTATATTGGGCGGCGGCTTAGCTGCTGTTACATCGCGCAAGATATTCCGCTCAGCGGTTTACCTGCTGTTCTCGCTCATTGGTATAGCTGGTACGTACTTTTTTCTCGATTATGAATTTATTGCCGCCGTACAGATCGTTGTATATGTAGGCGGTATTGTAGTACTCATCATCTTTTCCATTTTCCTTACCCACGGTTCTGGCGAAGACATGAAGCGCCCCGTATTGGGCAGGGCTATATTTTCTGCGCTAGCCGCAGCATTTGCCTGTGGCCTTACCATGCTATACATCAGCCAGCAGCAATTCATACCCTCTACCAAACCAACCCTCGAACCAAGCGCCGGCAACATAGGCGCCCAAATGCTCAGCACCACACAATACGGGTACATTTTGCCTTTCGAAGTGGTGAGTATGCTCCTGCTCGCTGCCATGATAGGCTGTATAGTAATAGCCATAAAAGTAAAAATACCCCCAATAATAATAGAACCGGAAAACGAGCAGCCGAGAGCGATAAAAGTACACGAAGACATGGCAGCAGAAACATCAGAACTATTATCAAGTAGTGTAACAGATATAGTGTAGCGAAATACGGAGCAACTTTTTGGATTTGACTTTTAACTTTTAACTTAATGATTGGCCTCACACATTTCTTATTTGTCAGTTGCGCCCTGTTTTTCATAGGTGTATATGGCTTTCTCACGCGCAGAAACATGATCACCATGCTTATGTCCATTGAGCTGATATTGAATAGTGTGAACATCAACTTCATTGCTTTCAATAAGTTTCTCTACGCCGATAAGCTCGATGGGCTGTTCTTCACCATTTTCATTATTGCCATAGCCGCTGCCGAAGCCGCTGTGGCAATAGCTATAATCATTAACCTGTATCGCAACTACCGCTCTATAGATGTGGAAGAAGCGGACATCATGAAATATTAACCATGCTCAGCACGTCACTGATTATATTGATCCCCTTGCTGCCGGTGCTCAGTTTTATACTGATAGCCCTGGTGGGCAGAAGGTATTTCCCCTCGTTTTGTGGTGTGCTGGGTACTGCGTCTTTATTAGTGTCGTTCATCCTGGCGGCTACGGTAGCGTACGATTATTTCTTTTTAGTTGGCAAAATTGGGGATACCTACCAGCAGATCATTCCATTGAAATTCACCTGGCTGCAATTCAGCCCCAGCGTGGCTATAGATATGGGCATCCTGCTCGATCCTATTTCTGTGATGATGATCGTGATTGTTACCCTTGTTTCGCTGATGGTGCATTTTTATAGCCTCGGTTATATGAAGGGCGAGGAGCGTTATGCCACTTATTACTCCTTCCTCGGGTTGTTTACCTTCTCCATGCTTGGGCTTGTGTTGTCGTCCAACATATTCCAGATATACATTTTCTGGGAGCTTGTTGGGGTATCATCTTACCTGCTCATAGGTTTCTACTTCGATCGCCCGTCAGCGGTTGCAGCCGCAAAGAAAGCCTTTATCGTCACTCGCTTTGCCGATCTTGGTTTCCTCATCGGCATACTCGTATTGTCTTACTATGCAGGCACCCTCGATTTCCAAACACTCATAACAAGGCTCACCACACCCACAGACCAACTGCACAATATCGTCAGCGCATCATTCCTCGGCATGTCAGCACTTATGTGGGGGCTGGTATTGGTATTCATAGGTGGGGCAGGCAAGTCGGCCATGTTCCCGCTCCACATCTGGCTGCCCGATGCTATGGAAGGCCCCACGCCGGTATCTGCCCTTATCCATGCGGCTACCATGGTAGTAGCCGGCGTATTCCTTGTGGCCAGGTTGTTTCCGGTATATGCTATCTCCTGCCCTCCGGCACTAGATGTGGTAGCATGGGTGGGTATAGTATCTTCTTTCCTCGCAGCCACTATCGCCTGCACACAAACCGACATTAAGCGGGTGCTTGCCTATTCCACCATGTCGCAGATAGGTTACATGATGTTCTCCCTCGGCGTTTCCCGCTATGGTGGCGAAAACGGGTTGGGCTACATGGCATCCATGTTTCACCTGTTCACGCACGCTATGTTCAAGGCATTATTATTCCTGGGCGCAGGCTCAGTGATCCATTATGTGCATAGCAACGAAATGAAAGACATGGGCGGCCTGCGGAAGTTCATGCCCGTTACACACCTTACATTCCTCATAGCCTGTCTTGCCATAGCGGGTATTCCACCATTTGCGGGGTTCTTCAGTAAAGAAGAAATATTGCAGGCAGCTTTCCAGGCAAACAAACCTATATTCTTCATAGCCATTATTACTGCGGCCATCACAGCATTCTACATGTTCCGCCTGTACTTCAATATCTTCTGGAACAAAGATTTTCATGCCCATAACGATGATGGTCACCAAGACGCCCATCACGGCGAGGGCCCCGGCACTATGCTCATACCGCTTATAATCCTCGGCCTGTTATCTATAGGTGCGGGCTTTATTCCTTTTGGTAAACTAGTCACTTCCGATGGTAAACTCCTCCCCACCGAGTTTCACCCCATGTTCTCCATTGCCCCGGTATTGCTTGCGGCAGGTGGCATATTCCTGGCCATGGCCTTTTACAAAAAACAAAGCGCCGCTCCCCAGCGTGTGGCAGACGGAATTAAAGGCATCTACACAGCCGCCTATCATAAGTTTTATATCGATGAGCTTTACCTCTTCCTCACCAAAAAAGTGATCTTCAACCTCATAGGCTGCCCCGCAGCCTGGTTCGACAAGAATGTAGTAGACGGCGCCATGAACCTGCTGGCAACAATAACAGGCAAAATATCTTTCCTGATAAGAAAAATACAATCTGGTAAACTACAGCAATACACAGCTTACTTCTTTGCAGGCGTTATAGGCTTTGTGTTGATTTTTGTGTATTGGTGGGTATAAGAAGAAGAAAACTACCTCGACGCAAAGAATAATGTGATCAGTTTCTTTAGTTCATGTTCTGAAATTGTAGCAGTATCCCCCTTGTCATAAATGGATATCAGGTTAACAGTGATATTATTTGCCTTGGTTTCTACTGACGCAATAATATCATGTTCAAGTAAAGTGATTACGCGTGCCCCACCACTTTTGCCTTTTCCTTTACTTTTTATCTGCAATCTTATTTTGTAAGCATTTTTTCCTAGGTCAGTTCCCAAAGTTGGGTTCTGTAACAGCTTTTGTTCCAGTTGTAATAGATCGTCAGAAAGAGAAGGATATTTTTTAAGTAACGGTTTGGCTTCTGACTTGAAATTCTTTGTGATCCTAACTGTTACTTTCATTCAAAAAGTCTTTTAGCGTTTGAAGTTTTTTACCACTTTTCCTGGCATCTTCTACTTCCTGCAGGCCTTTTTGAATCCCGGTCAAAATCTTTACTTTTTTTAAGAGCTTGTTATATTTGGCGTTAAGATCTTCCCACGTATTTATCGAAACCAGCACAGAAG
This sequence comes from Bacteroidota bacterium, assembly GCA_013285595.1. Classification (GTDB taxonomy): domain Bacteria; phylum Bacteroidota; class Bacteroidia; order Chitinophagales; family Chitinophagaceae; genus Nemorincola. The sequence continues at coordinate 3,000 of JABDHF010000002.1, read as the reverse complement.
ATTTAGCTCCTTTTTCGTCGTATAAATATTTTAGTGTTTCGCCCATATCACTACAAAATTAACAGAAAATATTTTATCTTTCAATTCTGTGAAAACTACCAGTGATCTCTGTCTGATAATTTCAATTTTAATAAAGGTACCGCACTAATTTAGAATTTGGCCTTAACTTGAAAAAATGATAAACTTATCTCTACTCCTGGTCATCCCGCTCATTACAGCCATAGTTGTAATGCTGTGCCGTACCCCATCACAAGTCAGGTGGATAGCTCTTTTCGGGTCGCTGGTGCAGCTAGGTTATGCTACAGCTATAATGTATGCCTACATTTCAGACCGGGCAACAGGCAATACTGCCCAAATGCTGTATGAAAGCCGCTATAGCTGGTTCGGCAGGCTGAATATTGAATATTATGTGGGTGTAGATGGTATATCCGTAGCCATGATCATGCTCACGGCGGTAGTAGTATTTACCGGTATATTGATCTCGTGGAATATCAATAAACTTACCAAAGAGTTTTTCTTCCTCATCCTCTTACTTAGCGTCGGCGCTTACGGCTTCTTTATCTCGCTCGATCTGTTTACTATGTTCTTTTTCCTCGAAGTGGCTGTGATACCAAAATTCCTGCTAATAGGTATCTGGGGCAGCGGCAAAAAAGAATACAGCGCGTTAAAGCTTGCCCTTATGCTTATGGGTGGCTCTGCGATGGTACTTATTGGATTGCTTTGCTTATACTTCAATACCGATGCCGGCAATGGCACCCACACCTTTGATCTTATGAAGATCGCGCACATGCACATTCCGCTCGCAGCGCAGCAATTTATCTTCCCACTTATGTTCGTGGGCTTTGGGGTGTTCACTGCTATATTCCCCTTCCATACCTGGGCGCCCGATGGTCACTCTTCTGCGCCTACCGCGGCATCTATGTTCCTCGCAGGCATCTCTATGAAGTTGGGCGGATATGGCTGTCTTCGGGTAGCTACCTATCTTATGCCTGAGGCTGCCCATCAGTATTCATGGGCTATTATCCTGGTGTCTACCATAGCTATCATATATGGCGCCTTCGCCACCCTCATGCAAAAAGACCTAAAATACATCAACGCCTATTCATCAGTAAGCCATTGCGGCTTTGTATTGTTTGGCATAGGCATGCTTACCAAAACAGCCATTACTGGCGCGGTAATGCAAATGGTATCTCACGGCCTTATGACCGCTCTTTTCTTCGCCGCCATCGGCATGATCTATGAGCGTACGCATACACGCATGGTAGCCCAGCTTGGCGGCCTGCTCAAAACTATCCCATTCATCATCACCATATTTGTAATAGCAGGTCTTTGTTCACTCGGCTTGCCCGGCCTCAGTGGCTTTGTGGCAGAGATGACCGTATTCGTAGGTTCATGGCAAAATGCCGACGCTTACTATCGCATAGCCACCGTACTTGCCTGTGCATCTATTGTGGTCACCGCCGTATATATACTGCGCGCCGTAGGCTCTGCCGGCATGGGGCCGATAAAGAATGATGACTTCCTCACCTTCAAAGATGCCAGCTGGAACGAGCGGCTGGCCTCGGTAACACTGATCGTCTGTATACTGGCAATAGGCATAGCGCCATTTTGGTTATTCAACTTGGTTTCACCAGATACGCAACTGATCATGGACAATGTGGCTAGAGGGATTGTGGGTAAATAATTTAGATTACCCGATTTGAAAACTTTCAAAAAGTTGTCAAATCTAAATACAAAACAATAAACACATGGGTAGCGACTTTCTCTTAATAATGAAATCAGAAATGAGCCTTACGCTCATTATCTTCTTTTTGCTCTTCCTCAAAATATGGGATGGCATAAAAGCAAATACTACTTTGCTGCACATTACGAACTTCCTGCTGTTTCTCAACCTCATTCTAGGCTTATTCGTTAATACTGATGGCGAGCTGTTCAGTGGCATGTTTCATGCCAATAGCACTATATTCATAGAGAAAACAATACTCAACTTCGGCACATTCATCATTTCCCTCCAGGCGTTCGACTGGCTTAAAGACCACAAACACCTGCTGGAGTTTTACATACTGCTGCTATGTACATTACTAGGTATGGAGTTTATGATCTCCAGCGGCAACTTCCTTATGTTCTACCTAGGATTGGAACTCTCTACCATACCCCTCGCGGCCCTGTGTAATTATGATCTTGACAATAAGAAATCCTCAGAGTCCGCCGTTAAAATGATACTCTCATCAGCCTTTGCCTCCTGCATATTGCTGTTCGGTATTTCCATGCTATACGGCACCACAGGCACACTCAACTTCGCTGAAATGGCGCCACTACTGGGCACGAGCAAGTTGCAAATGCTCGCCTTCATCTTCGCATTCACAGGCTTTGCCTTTAAGCTATCTGCCGTGCCATTTCACTTGTGGACTGCCGATGTGTACGAGGGCGCACCAGCTCCCGTTACCGCATACTTATCAGTCATTTCAAAAGGCTCTATTGTCTTCATATTTATCACGGCGCTTTTTCAGTTGTTTAAAAATTACACCGGCAACTGGTACAATATGCTGTACCTCACTATCCTCCTATCTATCACTATCGGCAACCTCTTCGCCATTCGGCAAGATAATATCAAACGCTTCCTCGCATTCTCGTCTATCTCGCAGATAGGTTATATACTGCTGGGCATATCATCGGGCACGGCTTTAGGCGCTTCTGCGGCTATTTTCTTCCTGGTGGTATATACCTTCTCTAACCTCGGTGCATTCGGCGTTATATCATTGGTAGCTGCAAAAACCGGAAAAGAAAACATTAGCGATTTCAAAGGCTTTTATACCAACAATAAATTCGCCAGTTGGGTAATGGCTATCTGCCTTTTCTCACTTGGCGGCATCCCGCCTACAGCAGGTTTCTTCGGTAAGATGTTCCTGGTTACAGCAGGCGCGGCAAAAGGAAATTATTTGCTGATAACAATAGCTGTAATGAATATGGTGATCTCCCTGTTCTACTACCTGCGTGTAG
>JABDHF010000001.1:3562-102903 GCA_013285595.1 Bacteroidota bacterium | reverse complement strand
TATTATTTTATCAAGATTGGTTGAAAAAAAACCTTCCCCCGAATATCCCTCTGGGATATCCACCATCTTCACATTCGTATTATACTGCACCGGACGTGGCATAATATTGATCTCCTTCCTCCCTTCAGAGGTATTTTATTTTACAAAAATCAAACCCTTTTTATTCAAACTCAAAGCTCCTTCAGCGGTTCAGTCTTCCCATTCGAGGGCTCCCTTTTTAACTATATATATGAAGCCGCACAAAAAGAAAGCCACGAACAAAACTACTTCCATAAAGCCATCCTTACCCAAAAACCTGAAATTAATAGCATACGGATAAAAGAAAATCACCTCCACATCAAATAAAACAAAAAGGATAGCCACCAGGAAATACTTAATACCCATAGGCTGGCGGGCATTACCAACAGATGGAATGCCACTCTCGAAATTGATCAGTTTATCACGGGTTTTCCTCTTAGGCCCAAGCAAGTGAGTTGCGATCATCATTACTGCAACGAATCCTATTGCAATTACGAATTGTAAGGCTATCGGGAAATAATTAATGGGCGTATTATGTTCTACTGCCTGCAATAAAAGACTCATATATGATTCTCCCGCTTGAAAAGCTTTTTTATAGAATACGCAAAGTTACGCTTATAGCGTGAAAATGCAAGGCTGCATTTGAAAGTAAAAGAGTGCTTTTTTGTCAGGCATTAATAAAATATGAATTTAATGACATTAATATACATATTTTTGGATTTAAAATAAAATCATTTATTTTTACTCGCGTGAAAAAAATAATACAAATATTATTGATAGCCTGTCTACCAAGCCTGTCTATCGCCCAGTTACCTTCCGGCGGATTAGTAGCATGGTATCCATTTTGTGGTAATACAAACGATTATAGCGGCAATGGATATAATTTACATGATAGCGGAGCGGTATTAACGACAGATAGGTTTGGCAGCCCGGATTGCGCTTATAGCTTTAACGGTATTAATAACATAATGTATTGCACGCCACCTCTTCCTACAGATACAGGCAACTTTACATACAGCGCGTGGTTTATACTCGACACGCCTGGAAACATGCTTATTATTTCCAATGGGAATAATAATATTGACGGATATGAAATGTTAATTACTGGGCCTGTTCTATTGTCAATTGGCTCCGATGATGCAGTAATATTTGGTGGCATTAATCAATACCTTCCTACGCCCATTACGCTTCATCAGTGGCATCAAACTGTTTTAAGACGACGAGCGCCAAGCACATTTGACTTCATAATTGATACCGTACTAATTGGAACATTTACCGCAACTTTTAATCTAACCCACACATATGAAGATTTTGCGGTAGGAATGGATTTTACCAACGGTACTAATGCTTTCCAAGGCAAATTAGACGACATTGCTGTATATAATCGGGCTTTATCAGATACCGAGATAAGGCAACTTTATCATTATGATCCCGTATGCACTACAGTTACCTCTTCTGCATGCGATTCCATAAGCATGCCCGATACACTCTATGCCTGCAACGAGGTACCTGTTACTTTGTCTGCTACTTTATACGGCTCTGACTCTGTATACAGTATACTATGGACCCCATCTACCGGCTTGTCTAATCCTGCCATACTCAGCCCCACACTTACAATAGCTACATCAGGGTGGTATCATCTTACCGTTAAAACTATCATACCCGGCAACCTTGTTGTGAATGGCGATTTTAGTGCTGGGAGCACCGGCTTTTCCACTTCATATACTCCTGAGCCCACAGGCTCTACCTGTAACGGATGCTCCGCAGTTGATATTAATCCGCACAGCTACGACGCGTCTTGGGTATCTATGGGCGATCATACCACAGGCACAGGTAAAATGCTTATCGTAGATGGTGCGCTCAGTTATCCCGTAAATTTCTGGTGTGAGTCTATACCGGTTATGCCCAATACTGATTACCTGTTTTCTTTTTGGATGGCGTCAACTTATCCTAGCCCGCTGGCGTCAATTGAAGTGAAAATAAACGGGATTGTAATAGGTGCTTTCTCCCCAAGTGGCACCAGCGGCATATGGAACCGGTACCGGGTGACATGGAATAGCGGCACATCAACCCTGGCCGACATTTGCTTGGATGACCTGGTAACAGCCTCGTTCGGAAATGACCTGGTAGTAGACGATATCGCCTTTAATCAATTATGTATTGTGAAAGACAGCGTTTATATCGATCTGATTGCGGCCGGCACCACCTATGGCAGCCACGACACAAGCGCATGCTTCCCTGTTACAAATGTTACGTTAAACGCTCCGGGTGGTTATAGCTCCTATCATTGGAGCACCGGAGCCACGTCCACATCTGTTACTGTAGATAGCGGCAGTTATTGGGTCGTTGCCTCTATAGGCTGTGCATTATTTATTGATACATTTCATGTAATTTCCATCACGCCATCTACAACCTCGGTGGTAAAAGATACATTTGTATGTGCCGACAGCCTCATTACATTAGCAGCACCTGGCGGATATAGTTCTTATCTGTGGAATACGGGGTCTTCCGGTAGTTCCATAACCGTTAGCAGTGGCATATATTCTGTAAAAGCAACCGGTAATTGTTCTTTCTCTTTCGATACCTTCCGTGTAGCGGCGCTCCCGTTACCTATCGTACATCTGGGTAATGATACTTCTATATGTACAGGCCAATCGGTCACATTAAGTTCTCCACAACCTACCGGCTCTCAGTATCTTTGGAGCAATGGCAGCACAGGCGCCTCTATAGTAGTTTCGTCTGTCGGCAGCTATTCGCTCACAGTAACTAAAAATGGCTGCAGCGGTTCTGATCTCATTAATGTGAGTGAGATCAAAGAACCTCTCGTGTCACTGGGAGCTGATACTGTATTATGCAAGGGAAGCGAGCTGGTGCTATCAGCTAATAGCCTTAACAGTAATACATTGTTGTGGAGTACAGGTGATAACGAACCAAGTATAAAAGTAACTACCTCGGGGAATTATTGGGTAAAAGCAGCAAATGGCTGCACCAGCACAAGCGATACTGTGAAAGTTGATTTTGAGATGTGCGATATATGGTTGCCCTCAGCTTTTTCACCCAATAACGACGGACTGAATGACCTGCTGAGAGTGATTGGGCATTTAGGGAAATACCGTGATTTTGCTTTCAGCGTATACAACCGATGGGGACAACGTGTTTTTTATACTGATGATATTTACAACGGCTGGGATGGCAAATTCAATGGCGTGGACCAGGATCTCGGCACTTATTTTTATATGCTCAATTATTCTTTGGAAGGACAGAAGCATATGATGAAAGGTGATATTCATCTAATCAGGTAATTTTTTTCATTACCAAACAGTATTTTTACTCTCTTTTATCTAATACAATTTTACATGCTTCAAATTTTGCAACGCAAATTCATAAAAATAGTCTCTAAACTTTATGACCCATTAGTAAATTTAAATATTGGCAACCAGGTTATTAAAGTTCCCTTTTCACATCAGCTAAGGACAAATGTGAAAGTATATCCGGATTACAATTTTAACTTGCCTAGAATAATCCAATATATCAGCAAACACACATCGAATCTTCATGTAATTGATATCGGGGCAAATATCGGTGATACAGTAGCCTTTATTAAGAATTATTCAAATGCTCCAATACTGTGTATAGACGGAGAAAAAAAATATTTTAGGATATTAAAATCAAATGTGGCGCAATATAAAAATGTGTCTGCTTGCAACGCCCTTGTAGGTGAGAAAAATGAGGAGGCAAATGTTTCTATGAAAATGGATCGCGGTACGGCTGTTGTTGTTGAAGCTGCTGACAAAATAATGATTCGTACACTAGAAAATATTCTTGATGAATTTCCTGATTTTAAGCATGCTAAAGTATTAAAAATAGATACCGATGGCTACGATACCCTTATATTAAGAGGCTGCACAAATCTTTTGAAAACAATAAAGCCGGTCCTCTTCCTTGAATATGATCCTTACCTCATAACACAAAATAATGATGACCCGTTTCAATTTATTGATTACCTGAAAGATTGTGGCTACGCGTACCTGATCTTTTATACTAATACGGGTGACTTGTTACTGTCTTGCAACATTGAACAGCGCGATATTATTGACCAGCTAATAAATTATTTTTCAGGAAGAAATATCTCTATGTTCGCAGATATTTGCGCGTTTGCTTCAGAAGACAAGGAACTGTATGATGACTGTGTAAAACAAGAATTGTCGCATTTCAAAAAATCAAGAAATTATTGATGCGCCACTATTATGTCTATATAAGGAAGAAGTTTATTTGGTTCTATCATTTTATTTGTATTGTTTTTCATAGTAAAAGTATCATATAAAACCGGGTCGGCATTGGCGATAAGAGTATCTACAAAATCAGGGTACACAGGATAAAATTGTGCGGTTAATTCTTTGGGGTAGGGCGCAAACCGTCCGTAAAACTTTCCACTGTATAGGCCAATAACAGGGCAACCAACTGCTGCTGCTATATGCAATATACCAGTGTCTACACAGATTAGGAACTCTGCCTTGCTCAACAATTCTATTAGTTGTAATAAACTTGTTTTGCCCGCATAGTTAATAGTATTTTTCTTATATTTTGCCAGGAAGGCTTCCGCATCTGGCATATCTTCTTTACCACCACAAATACATGGAATTAAGCCATGTTTTGACTGCACATAACTCGCTATTTCAAGAAAATGATCAAGTGGCCATTTTCGCTCCGGATTTCCGGCACCTAAAAACAGGATAAAATACTTTTTGGCAACGGACATGGAATTGGAAGTAGGTTCCAGTCTATTTTCTAATTTTACTTTAGCCTTCAATATTTCGCTTATAAAATTTCGGGTTCTTACTGCATCAAATACCTCTTGGCCTCCTGCATCTATTACTGAAGTGTAAATTACTTTGTCGAAATTTTTACCGCTTTTGCCACGGTTAGTGTTATCCCCTTTCATGGCAAATTTATTTCTGCCAGATGCGACATATGCAAAACCATCGTCTAATAAAAGGCTTCTTGAGTAAATACAGTTGACAACAGTTGACGTTTGAAGTGTACTTACCTTTCGAAATAGTCCAAAACGATATGCAAGGCTCTTATTAAACTTTTTTTTATCAACCCATATTATATCATCAACCAGATCGTGGTCATACTCTTCAAATATTTGCTTCCAGGCTATGTTTCCTAAAAGCGTTATTTTGCTATTTTTATAAGTTTCTGACTCTTTAAAATATTTCAGGTAGCAACGAAATAAAATATAATCCCCTATTTCGTCGGTTTTAATAATTAGTAAATCGTCTTTTTTACTCTTAGAAGACAGCATTTTTACTACAATAGGGACAGTAGTCCAAGCTACAGTAGCAATAAGTTTTTTTATTTTTTTTAATGCCATGTTCAAAAGTATTTCTTTTGCCCAAAATAAAATAATTGCCCCAAGTCCTATATTTCATAATTTATTCATTCGCAAAGAAGCTTTAATACAGGAATGGGTATTCAATTATATTTGCCATTTAATATTTGCCAGATATTATCTAAGCAATGAATCGTATCTCCATCATCACTATATGCTTCAACAACCTCGAAGAGTTAAAAAACACCTCAGCGTCGGTAGACATGCAGGTATTAAAACCCTTTGAGCATATTATTATCGATGGATCTACGAAGCAGGACATAAAATTATTCCTCGAAAATAACCCACAGCCCGCGTACCGCAAATGGATATGCGAACCAGACAATGGCATAGCAGACGCCTTTAATAAAGGTATTCGACAAGCTAAGGGCGATATTATTCTCCTGATGAATTCAGGCGATAAAATTTATGACGAAACAGTATTGGAAAAGGTAACAGGCGTGTTTGCAAAAGACCCATCTGTAATGTGGTGCCATGGCAAGCAAAACCTGCTGCGAGGTGGTATATGGGTGTTTATAGGTAAGCCTTTCGAAAGGTCAAAACTATACCGTGGTATGCGTGGCACCTTCCACCAAACCATGTATGTGCGTAAGGGATTGTATGATAAATATGGACTGTACGACAACGACATAAAAATGGCAATGGACTACGATTTCCTCTGCCGTATAGCTAATGAGAAATTTGTTTTTATCGACTATCCTTTAGCCACTTTCGACCCCACAGGTATCAGTACAAATAGATATCTCGATGCCATGGATGAAGCTTACGCCCAATACCGGAAATACTATGGATGGTCTTTAAAACAAGCGCTGTGGAGCATGCGGCTGACAACGTTGCACTACCTGCTCCGCAGCCCTTTCGGCAAGATGCTCTATCGCATCAAAGTGAAGCTGGGAAAGGAAAACATGTGATCAATGTACTTTCTCCCGTATCTCTTCCTGGAAAAAACCATAAGCTCTCGCTAATCCCTCTTTAAGGCTGGTTTTATGCTTCCACCCCATATTATGCAGGCGTGAGCTATCCATCAGCTTACGGGGCGTGCCATCAGGCTTCGTAGCGTCAAATTTTATGTCGCCTTCAAAACCAGTTACCCCTTTTACAATAGTTGCCAATTCTTTTATCGTTACCTCATCACCGGTACCTATGTTTACAAACAGCTTGTCATTGTATTCCTGCATCAGGAACACACAGGCATCGGCCAGGTCGTCTACAAACATAAACTCACGAAGCGGTGAGCCTGAGCCCCATATCTCTGTAAAAGAGCTTCCATTCTGCTTTGCCTCATGAAACTTGCGCAGCAGCGCGGGGATCACATGAGAGTTTTGCAAATGATAATTATCCCCCTGCCCATATAAATTCGTAGGCATTGCCGATATGAAATTGCATCCATATTGGTCGCGGTAGGCCTCACATAGTTTTATGCCGGCAATCTTGGCTATTGCGTAAGGCTCGTTGGTTGGTTCTAATAAGCCTGTCAGCAGGTATTCTTCTTTTAAAGGCTGTGGCGCCAGTTTAGGATATATGCAGGAGCTGCCTAAAAACAACAGCTTTTCTACTTTATTTACGTACGCAGCATGTATAGTATTCGCCTCAATAGCCAGGTTGTCATACAGAAATTCAGCCCTGAAATTATTGTTAGCCAGTATGCCGCCCACTTTAGCAGCAGCTACAAACACATAGTCAGGTTTTTCTTGCGCAAAAAAATCATTTACCTGCTGCTGGTTGCGCAGGTCCAGCTCTTTAGAGGTACGCGTAATGATATTATCAAACCCATCTGCCTGCAGCTTCCTTATTATAGCTGCGCCCACCATACCTCTATGCCCCGCCACATATATCTTGCCCTGTGCCTTCATTATTCGTACTGGTTTAATGTTTTGTAGCCCGATTGTTTTAATAATAATTCCTTCCTGAAGATCTCAATATCAGACTGCACCATTTCTTTGGCCAGCTCATCCAGCGTATACTTAGGTACCCACCCCAGCTTTTCTTTCGCCTTGGTTGCGTCGCCCAGCAATAGGTCTACCTCTGTAGGCCTGAAGTATCTTTTATCTACCTCTACCACCACATCACCTACGCTTACGTTACAATCAGGGATCAATACTTTTTCCACCACGCCAGTTTCCATTTCCCCATGCCCTTTAAATGCTACCTCTACACCCGCGTGCGCAAAAGCCAGCCGCACAAAATCGCGCACAGAAGTGGTAACCCCGGTTGCAATAACGAAGTCCTCCGGTTCCTCTTGCTGCAGCATCAGCCACATAGCCATTACGTAATCTTTGGCATGGCCCCAGTCCCTTTTTGCTTCCAGGTTGCCCAGGTATAGTCTTTTCTTCAGCCCCAGCACTATTTCCGCTACGCCCCTCGTGATCTTACGGGTCACAAATGTTTCGCCGCGTAACGGGCTCTCATGATTAAAAAGGATGCCATTGCAAGCAAACATACCATAGGCTTCACGATAGTTTACCGTTATCCAGTAACCATATAGCTTTGCTACACCATAAGGTGAGCGAGGATAGAACGGCGTAGTTTCAGTTTGCGGCACAGCCTGCACCTTACCATAAAGTTCAGAGGTTGATGCCTGGTATATCTTCGTCTTTTTGCCAAGGCCTAATATGCGTATGGCTTCCAGTATACGCAGCGTACCTGTAGCGTCTGTATTGGCCACATATTCCGGCTCGTCAAAGCTTACCTGCACATGGCTCATGGCGCCCAGGTTATAGATCTCATCCGGCTGCACTTCCTGTATGATGCGTATGATGTTGGTAGAATCCGTAAGGTCCCCATAGTGCAACTTGAAACGCACATTCCTTTCATGAGGGTCTACATACAAGTGGTCTATTCTACCGGTATTGATTAAAGATGTGCGGCGTTTGATGCCGTGCACCTCGTATCCTTTATCCAGCAGCAGTTCAGCAAGGTATGCGCCGTCCTGTCCTGTTATACCTGTTATCAGGGCTATCTTCATTAGTTTTACTTTGTTGCAAATATAATCTTTTCACCACTTCGGCGCAGAGATCGAAATGGTTTATCAGTAGATGATGGCAATTACAGCCTGGCTCGCCACGGTATTTCCGGGGCATTATTAATATGGCTTATGTACCGTCCCAGTACAAAAAGATAGTCAGATAGCCTGTTCAGGTATTGTATAACGATGGTAGGGATGTACTCATTTTGCTCCTGCATACCCACACAAATACGCTCTGCCCTGCGGCATACGCAGCGTGCAACATGGCAGGTAGACGAAGCAAGATTACCGCCGGGCAGTATAAAAGACCTCATTTCTGGCAGCGTCTCATTCATTTTGTCTATTCTATGCTCCAGCCAGGTCACATCTGTTTCATGCAGATCTGGTAGCTTCATTTTTACCTCTTTATCGGGGTTGGTGGCTAATACTGATCCTATAGTAAACAACCGGTCCTGTATCTCACGCAGGTCTTCACTGATCTCCGCATTCTGGCAAAGGTCATTCACCATCCCCAGGTAGGAATTTAGCTCATCAATGGTACCATAGCTTTCTATCCTTATATGGCTTTTAGGTACGCGAACACCGCCTATCAGGCTGGTACCACCCTTGTCTCCTGTTTTTGTATATATCTTGAACATAATCAGAACTCTAACCCCCAACCCCCTAAAGGGGGCTTCCCCTCATTTCGTTGGAAGTCAGTAAAATTTTTAAATAGAATGTCAAATTTATAATCCATTGCTCAAATTAATACTTGCAGCTAAATAGCAGGTTCCCCTTTAGGGGTCAGGGGTTGGCCATAATTGGTTTTTGCGCCAGGTCTGTTTCCACAATCCCATCCCTTATCCTTATCACCCTATGGGTATACTTAGCAATATCCTCTTCATGTGTCACTAGCACCACCGTATTCCCCTGTTCCTGTATTTGCCCGAAAAGCTCCATGATCTCTACCGATGTTTTGGTATCCAGGTTACCTGTAGGCTCGTCAGCCAGTAGCAGCGAAGGGTTATTTACCAACGCCCGGGCTATAGCCACACGCTGGCTCTGCCCGCCCGATAGTTCGTTGGGCTTATGGTGCGCCCTGTCGCTCAGGCCTACTTTTTGCAGCATGGCCCTTGCCCGTTCTTCCCGGTCCTTTTTGTTTGCACCGGCATATATCAGCGGTAGCGCCACATTTTCCCATGCGGTAAGCCGGGGCAGCAGGTTGAACTGCTGAAATACAAACCCTATCTCCACGTTACGCACATCTGCAAGCTGGTCATCAACCATATTACTTACGTTTTTCCCATTAAGTATATACTGGCCGCCAGACGGAGTATCTAAACAACCCAATATATTCATAAGCGTAGACTTACCTGACCCCGACGGGCCCATTAACGCCACATATTCGTTTTGGGTAATCAGCAGGTTTATCCCTTTTAGCACGGGTAGTTCCTGCTTGCCCAGAAAATAGCTTTTACGGATGTCGTTCAGTCTTATTACCTCTTTCATATTAATTCCCACGCCAGGCTAAAGAAATACTATTTTTCAAAAATACACATAATTTCACCCTCTGTATGCTATGCTTTCCAAATTGTAAGATCAATATAGGCCTGTATATAACCAATCGCAGAGATGATGGCTACCATGATCTGGAGACGATATTTTACCCTATACCACTGTGCGATGTACTGGAAGTAGTGCCTGCTGCCGAAACGCAACTGCACCAAAGCGGGTTAGCCGTAGCCGGTAATACTACAGACAATCTGGTATGGAAGGCATACCAATTGCTAAAAACCACATTCAAAGATAAGCTCCCCAATCTCAATATTTATTTAAATAAAATTATCCCCATGGGTGCCGGCCTCGGCGGCGGATCGGCAGATGGGGCATATATGCTGCGATTGCTCAACGACTACAGCCAGCTATCGCTAAGTAACGAGCAATTGATCTCTTTTGCCGCTCAACTAGGTAGCGATTGCCCTTTTTTTATCCACAATAAGCCGCAATTCGCCACCGGCAGGGGAGAATTAATGAAAGAAATAGCGTTAGACCTTAGTAATTATAGCGTACAGCTTATATGTCCAGATGTCCATGTAGCTACAGGCAAGGCGTTTTCATTGTTAACCCCCAAACCAGCTGGTTACGATCTGCAACAAATACCAACTTTACCCGTAGAAGAGTGGAAAGGCTGCATCAGCAATAACTTTGAAGAACCTATTTTTAAGCAACACCCTATATTAGCAACAATAAAACAGCAATTATATGATGGCGGTGCTATCTATGCAGCAATGAGTGGCAGCGGCTCTGCCATCTTTGGTATTTTCCCTAAAAACCAAAAGGCGCCGGTAAATCTCGATGTCCACATCAAAACCTTTTATTTTGCCTGATATAAAAATTGCATAATTAATTTATATAATTATGATAAAATGTTGCCGGTAGGTTAAATACTTATTAACCCTTGCTATACCATAATGTTTTTTTACTTTTATAATCCCTAATTATTTAAGTATGATCGATACCCCCAGATATAAAGAATTACAAGACCAGCTTGCCCAGCAAACAGATGAGAAAGGAAGGATAAATGTATTATTAAGTATTGCGGAGGAAATAAAAAATTTTGATGTGGACGCGGCCATGGATATGGCCAATGATATTATTACTAAGGCGACAGCAATAGGATATTTACCAGGCGCAGGCAGGGGATTATGCCTGAAAGGCTTTTGTAACCGCATAAGGGGTGAATATGATGCAGGTATAGAGGTACTGAAAGAAGCTCTGGAAATAGCCCAGAAGATCAATGACCGTAACCTCGAAGCCACTTCACTTTACTATCTGGGAAATATTTACCGCGACCTTGGCGACCTTTCCAACGTATTTACCCATTATGAAAAGGCGCTGGCAATAAATGAAGAATTAGGTGAGGAATACTACCAGGCAGTTATCCTGTCGAGCATCTCTAACCTGATGTACGACCTTGCCGACTATGATACTGCACTGGAATATGCGCTGAAATGCCTGCCTATTTTTGAAAAGGTAGATAATGTGAACAGCCTGCTGAACATCTACAATACACTTGGCAATATCTATTTTAAAAAGGAACAGTTCGACGATGCCCTTCGTTATTTCGAGGAGAACAGGAGCCGCTCTGAAGCGGGTACCTCGGCATATGTAATGGCGGAAAGTGGCCTTGGGAAGGTGTATTATAAGATGCAGGATTTTAATAACGCCCGCAAATATCTTTTAAATGCACTGGGAGAATCGAAGGAGATAGGTAATGCCGAGGTACAGATCATCTCCAATTTTTACCTTGGCCGCCTGTATCTCGATGAAGAAAGCTACCGGCAGGCATCGGTATACCTGACCAAAGCACATACCCTGGCAGGCGAATATATGCGCCGGCACGACCTGATGAGCATACATGAAGTGCTCTCCGTGCTTTATGATAAGATGGGTGATATCCCTAAAGCATTCCATCACCTGAAATCTTTTGAAAAACTAAAAGAAGATATATTTAAGCAGACCATCATCAACGAGGTGCGTAACCTGCAGATACGCCAGCAAACGGAGCTTGCACAAAAGGAAAAAGAGGTTGCCGAGCGCACCGCATTCCTCAAGCACCAGTTTATGGCCAATATGAGCCATGAGATACGCACCCCTATGAATGCTATAGTAGGCATGACAAGGCTGTTGCTGCAAAAAGAACCTAAGCCAGATCAGCTACGCTACCTGAATGCCATCCAGCTATCGTCCAACAATTTGCTGGTGATCATCAACGACATTCTCGACCTCTCTAAGATAGAAGCCGGAAAAATAATCATTGAGCATGTAGACTTCAACATACGCGAGATAGTGCAAAGCGTTAAAGACATGCTGCTGCTTAAGGTTGAAGAGAAAAAGATAGAGCTGCGCATATCTATAGATCCGGAGATACCGGTAAGGCTCATCGGCGACCCTACGAGAATAAACCAGGTATTGATAAACCTTGCCGGTAATGCGGTTAAGTTTACCGAAAAAGGTTTTGTAGAAGTAAAAGCGACGCTCGAAAAAAGAGATGGTCAAAAATTAATGATCAGGTTCGACGTCATAGATTCGGGCATCGGTATTGCACCGCAATATGTAGATACCATCTTCGATAGCTTCACACAGGCTGGAGCTGACGTTACCAGGAAGTTTGGTGGTACCGGCCTTGGCCTCACCATTTCAAAGCAATTGGTAGAACTGATGGGCGGCAAAATATCTGTAGCAAGTGAGCTGCAGAAGGGCACCACATTTACAGCTGTAATAGAGCTGGAAGAAGCAGACGTGCAGGAAGATGTAAAACCTGCAAGCGTGCTCGATGGCAACTCCATGCAAAGACTGAATAACCTGAAAGTTTTACTTGTAGAAGATAACGAGTTTAACCGGATGGTGGCGGAAGATACACTTAAAGAGCTGCTGCCGGATATAACATTGCACATGGCAATGAATGGTGAAGAAGCGGTGAACCGCCTGCAGGGTGGCGAAATGTATGATATACTGCTTATGGACATACAGATGCCGGTAATGGATGGTATTACAGCCACCAAGGTGATCCGTAAGACACTGCCGGAACCTGCAAGAAGCGTGAAGATCATAGCCATGACGGCAAACGTATTGCAGGAAGATGTGCAGGGCTATTTTGAGATAGGCATGAATGCCTATGTATCAAAGCCGTTTAATGCCGACGAACTGCTTTTAAAAATGGATACAGTAATAGGGAATACTCCCCCGGTAAACAATAAAAAAGAAGAAACAATGAAAATAGAACGCAACTTCCCGCCACTGCCAGAGTACGTTACAGACATGCAGTTCCTGAAGCAGTTTACTGCTGGTAACTCCGAGAAACAAAAAAAATATGTCAACATGTTCCTGGAGAACGCGCCCAAACTATTAAAAAGCATAGATAATGCGTTGGCTGCTAAAGACTACCCGTCTATTAAAATTGCTGCACATTCACTGAAGCCCCAGTTATCCTATATGGGTGTGAAGGAAGACGTAAGCAACATCTTCCTGATAGAGCAATCTTCAGGTGAAGCGGCACATCAGGAAAGCCTGCCAGATCTTGTTGACAACCTGCATCGTCTTTGCACCAAAGCCTTTGATGAGCTGAAAAAGAATTACTTTTAATCTATATTTACTCCTCCTAAAGCACTGAATAAAAATTTTATGGCTACAGACCAAAGCACACGTTACATTTTCCTGGTGGACGATGAACCGATACAGAACGAAATGCTGAAAGACTACATCGGCGAGCGTTTTCCATACAAGATAAAAACCTTTGAAAGCGGTGAAGATGCCATTAAGGAAATAAGCCTTAATCCTGCCATTGCTGTGCTTGATTACCATCTGAATTCGCATCTGCCCAACGCCCAAAATGGAGTTGAGGTGTTGAAGTCGTTCAAGGAAATGAACCCGGAAACACAAGTGATCATGCTCTCAGGCCAGGATAAGCTGGAAGTAGCTATTGACAGTATGAAGTACGGTGCGTATGACTATGTAATAAAAGGCGAAACAGCCTTTTCGCGCATGGAAAACATACTTAATAATATCAACGAGCTGCGCAGCGTAAAAGAAACGAATAACACTTACAAAAAAGTAATTGGTATGCTGGGCGTCGCAATAGTAATTGTGCTGGTGCTTTCCGTATACCTCGTAATGAAGTTTAAATCATACTCAGGGATATAACTAAGAGACAGGAACAGAGTTTTTCATAGGTTATGCTTGTTTTGTCAATGGCAGCTTTATGAAAAACACTGTTCCTTTTCCTTCTTCAGTTTCAAACCATATTGTCCCTTTCCAGAATTCTATTATTTTCCGCGTCATAGCCAGGCCCAGGCCGGTGCCCGATGATTTTGTAGTAAAGTAAGGTTGAAATATGCGCTTTACTACATCTTCTGGTATACCGTCTCCATTGTCAGTTATTGTTACTACGGCGTCATTGTTATCTCTTACCAGCGTCACCTCTATTCTTCCCTGGCGCTCAGCTGGTATTGCCTGCTTTGCATTTTCCAGCAGGTTTGTAAATACACGCAGCAGCTGGCTGCGATCAGAGACCACATACAGCTTTTCTGCCGGGCTGGTAATTGTTACTTTAATATGTTCGTCATTAAGGTAAAGCTCCACGGCTTTATTAAGCAATTCATACAGCTCAAGCTCTTCTGGCCGTGCTTCCGGCATCTTTGCAAAATTCGAAAACTCAGCCGCTATATAAGCAAGGTTGTCTATCTGCTCTACTATCGAGTCAGCTACTTTATTGGTGAGGTCTTTAATGTTAGGGTTGTCGTTTTTCATTGCCTGCTGCAGGTATTGTATGTTCAGCTTCATTGGCGTTAGCGGATTTTTTATCTCATGCGCTACCTGCCTTGCCATTTCGCGCCATGCACTTTCACGTTCGCTCTGGGCAAGTTGCGCTGCATTTTCTTCCACCTTGTTTACCATTTTGTTATACTCGCTTACCAAGGTCCCTATTTCATCTTTATGAGGCCACGATATACGTTCGTTACGCTGCAGGTTAAGCTTGCTGAATTGTTGGGTGATCATATTGAACGATCGTGTTATCCAGCCGGTGATCAGCACGGTTATCAAGCTCGAGAAAAGAAAAATGATAGCGTATAGGTTGATGAGCGTAACCACGATGTTAGATATCTGGAAATTCAGGTCTTTTTCTGATGAGAAGAATGGGATATTAATATAACCAAGCGTTTTCCCCTGCTCATCCCGCAAAGGCTCATAAGCCGATAAATAAGACAATCCCGCAACTTCTTCATTTTGGATAGCAATAGATTTGCCTTCATCATTGAGCTGGTAAAAAGCTTCTGGCCGCATCATATGCGACAGCAACCCTTTATTATAAATATCGTCCTCAGAAGTATTGCATAAAATGCCTCTATCGTTAAATACGTTTATGTCTATTTTCTGCACAGTAGCAAGATTGGCAATAAAGTACTTAAAGGGCGTAGACTTGCTCACCGTGTCAAACGTATAGTTGACGTCATACACATGCTCTTGTTTCAAATAATTTTGTACAGATTGCTTAACCGTCTGCATCGCCGATTGCAACTTGATAGTGTTGGAATCCCTGTACCTGTTAATAAAGAAAAAGATAGTTACAGACCCTATAATTATAAAAGAAATAAGCACTGTAGCCAGCAAGGCAAAATGCACCCGCTTGCGCAGTGTAAGCTGTGAGAATAT
Source organism: Bacteroidota bacterium (assembly GCA_013285595.1). GTDB lineage: Bacteria > Bacteroidota > Bacteroidia > Chitinophagales > Chitinophagaceae > Nemorincola. Next base: position 87,334 of record JABDHF010000001.1, on the reverse strand, counting down.
ACCCGAAGACAAAATTCTTGCATAGTAATAAAGATATAGCTGGTATAGCAGTATCATAATAGCAAGAATTATTTCCACACCAAAAAGGTAGGAGAACAAAGAGATCACTTCCAGGAGCTGGCTATGCGAGTAGGCAACAACGATAGTTCGTTTGTCAGATATCTTATAATACAGTTCCGACACGCGATTGCGGGTATAGTATGCATATCCCTGGTCGTGCAGCGTGTCGTCTTTAAGCACAGTTGTAAAAGGAAAATTGTTTGCTTGTGTTATCAGTTTATCATTTATATACACGGCGTATGCATATTCATTTTCTTCTGCGCTGGCTTTATTTACTATAGGTTGCAGCAGTTCAGGATAAACGGCTTCTGTAGCCTGTTTTTTCAAATCCAGGTCTATGATTACATAGCCTACTAATGCGCTTGAGCTATCTTCATATACCGGTATGTAGGAAAGATAATAGGGGCGGTCAAGTATCGATTCTTTATAAAAAAGGTTCACCGAATTAGTTGTCACAGATTCATTCCTTTCAGTGATCAGCGAGTTAAAATCAACGGAATCTTTATTGAAAAGACCCGTTCTCTGTTCATCAAACAGGTACACCTTCGATTGGTATTTGCTTATGGGCCCGGTAAGATATTCTGTTTCGAAGCGTTGATTAATGATCTTCCGTTGCGCTATTGCAGGCTTTATCAGGTAACCTTTCAATATTTTATCCTGGGCTATTTTTTTGGCAACCTTATCAAAGGCATATTCCATTTCGTTGTCACGGTGCGGGGAGAGGCGTTGCTCCACAAATGCTTTCCTGGCCTCACGTTCTTTTACCTGGTTAAAGTATTGGACTATCCCCGTGCAGGACAGGCAAATAAATACTGCCCAGAATATCATGCGGGGCTCAAAGAGATCCGGTATTAGTGTAAAATTCCGGCGGTCCAGTAAAAAAATAAACAATACCATCCAGCAAAGCACTATCCAGTAAAAACCATCATTGCTCTTATTAGAGCATAGCAACAATATAGCAGCGGTTATGGCTATTAATGCATATTTAAGCACATTGTTTTTGATCAGCGTGGAAAGTTGAATATTAAACAAGAACAATACAAGGCTTGAGATGCCGGTTACCGTACCTATCAAAAGCAGCCCAAGCAGGGTATAGACTTTAATATCGTAGAAGTGGTTTACATCAAAAGAAATGTTAGAATCGAGTACAAGGCTCCTGATAAAGCTTACAAAAAGATAAACATAGAGCGTCAATGCCACCATCAATATCGCAGAGATCATGTAACGGGCAGGCATGCGGGTCACTTTGTCGAAATAGAAACGATAAGGCGTATGGCGTACCACAAATAAAACGATCCATAGCACGAATACGGTATTAATAAACAGGTCGCCAAAAGAAGAGAGGTATCGGTTGTAGGCATACAGCTGCGGGGAAAAAAATGGTAGCTGGTCTAAATTGAAAGGCAGCCCGTACACGAAAAGTAAAGATCGCAATACTAAAATGATAGCAAGCGTAATAATAAACCCGACGACTGGTTTCCTCTTGCGGGTGAGGTGTATAATTATCAACTGTACCCACGAGATACTCGCCAGTATCGCAGCCAGGAGCAAAAGAATAAATCGCAGATCAGGCATCCATTTCTGTAGGTCCTGTTGCTGAAAATGCAGGAAAAACAGCGGCTGTGTGCCCCGGAACGATACTGCATAGCCACCGGCATTATTGCTGTCAGCGGCAACGATTTTAGTTTTTACCGGTACATTGTCTGATGCTGCAAAATGAGATTTCAGATAATCGTTATCCAGTGGATAGCTGATAACGACAGGGAATAATATTACGATGCGCTTACCGGCATCTAAAAAAGCAGGTTTAAAGCATTCCTCAACAAAAGTACCGTTGTCATTACGTAGTATAGTTGGTTTACCTACTGTGTAGCTATTGCATGTAGCTATGATGGTGTTTGTGTTCCAATACTTTAAAGTATCATGCTCATAGCAAAAGACAAAAAAAGGCAGCGCATTAATAGAGGTTTGTTCGTTGCCGGAGATAGTCCTGTCAAAAAGCTTGCTAATGGTGTTTTCTTCCTTAATAAATGCTTTAAAGGCATTTTCTCTATGTTGCAGGTCGTTATTTACAGCTGCCGCCATCCGTGCGGGTAGCATAGCCTCCGTGTGCTTATGGAAATAAAAACCATTTGCACACCACAACACAAGGCTCAGCAGCAGCCAGCCCCAATATGGATATCGCCTGAACATTTATTTTTTTGACTCCAGCTCTTTTACCTTGTTCCACAGTGCATCCATTTCCCACAAGTCCATATCGTGCAACGATTTTCCGTCTTCCCGCGCCATATCCTCCACATGCTGAAACCGCCTGATAAATTTCTTATTGGTCTGCTCCAGTGCTCTTTCCGGGTCTACGTTTATAAATCTTGCATAATTGATCAAAGCAAAAAGAACATCTCCCATTTCCCCTTCTATCTCATTTTGATTTCCGCTTTCCACAGCTTCATATAGTTCGTGCATCTCCTCTTCCACCTTATCTTTTACCTGCTGGGTATTTTCCCATTCAAAACCTACCTTCTTTGTTTTTTCCTGTAGCCTGAGTGCTTTGATCAGAGCCGGCATTGATGCGGGCACGCCGCTAAGAATAGATTTCTTGCCTTCCTGCTGCTTTATCTTTTCCCAGTTTTGCGACACATCAGCGTCGTTCTCCACCTTCACGTTTCCATATATATGCGGGTGGCGGTTGATGAGTTTATTGCATACCCGCTCTATTACATCATCAAAAGTAAACTGTTGCTGCTCACTGCCTATCTTACTGTAAAATACAATATGCAGTAGCAGGTCGCCAAGCTCTTCTTTCAATCCTTGCCAGTCTTCATTGGTTATCGTTTCAGACAGCTCATACACTTCCTCCAGGGTTTGTGGCTGAAGCGTATGGATGGTCTGTTTTTTGTCCCATGGACACTCTTCCCGCAGTTCATCCATTATAGCTCTTAGCCTTTCTATTGATTTTGAATATTCCATGATTGAAATTGAATTAGCTAATAACCAATGTTACCGCGCATAAGCTAAAATTATGTATAGTTTTTTGCATTTTTCGCTATATTTACAAAAGGGGTAAATACAGGCATTATGACTTACACGGCGGTAAAAGAAAAACTGCATAGCTACATAGAAAATGCAGATCAAAAGAAGATAAAAGCTATTTACGCTTTGCTTGAAAATGAATTGATTCAAGAAGAGTTTACCTATGACGAGAAAACATTGGTAGCACTTGAAAAAAGAAGTGATGAGGCATTTGCGGACAGATCAAAAACAATGACTATAGAACAATCTATGGAGAAGATTAAACAACATAGATAGAAAAATGGAGTATGAACTCATAATTACAGTACGCGCATCTGGTGAAGTTGAAGAAGCGATAGAGTATTATGATCGGATCAATCCCAAATTAGGCACACGTTTCTTAATGGAACTTTCCGAGACCTATAGAAAAATAGCGACTAACCCTCAATTTTATTCACTTGTACAAAGCACCCGCAAAAGTAATATCCGGGATACTAAACTAAAATCCTTCCCATATTTGGTAATATTTGAAGTGAGAAGAAAAACAATAATGATAATCTCTCTACTCAATATTTATAGGAAACCACTTTCTCTGTAAGATGAAAGTCATATCCTACTCTCCCCACTTATATCCTCCCCCATCCACTCCCGCAAGTTGCAGCACACGGCTGATCACAGTATAAGCCACCTCATCCATAGTCTTCGGGTTACTGTAAAAAGACGGCGTTGCCGGGCAAATGATACCGCCAGCCTCAGTAACCGCAGTCATATTCCGCAGATGCACGAGGTTATAAGGGGTTTCCCGCACCACGCATATCAGCTTGCGCCGTTCTTTAAGCATCACATCGGCAGCGCGGCTTACCAGGTCGTTGCTTATGCCCCCCGCTATCCTCCCCAATGTGCCCATGCTACATGGGCAAATGATCAGTGCGCTATAGGAAGAGCTGCCGGATGCAAATGGCGCCATAAAGTCATTTTTATCCCAAAACTTGAAAGGCAACCGCTCATAATCCTTATTCCCCAGCTCATGTTGCCATACGGTATAGGCATTGTCGCTCCATATCATGCTCACTTCTGCCACCTGGTCTTTAAGCCGTTCTAAGTGTTCTAAAAGTACTTTTGCATAGATAGATCCACTCGCTCCCGTTACCGCAACTGCTATTTTTATCATAAAATTGTTAGACAATTCACCAAAACTACATGGAATATTTGTAAATTCGTTTTTCAAAACGCAGACAAATGAAACGGATACTACTTTTTGCAGTAGCTATGCTATTGATAAGCCCGCTGGTAATGGCGAAGAAAAAGGCGCCGCATGCCCCTAAAGAAACCGAAGAAATACACTGGATCACCTCTATAGACGAGCTGCAGGCTAAAATGGCAAAAAGCCCTAAGAAAGTATATATGGATGTGTACACCGGCTGGTGTGGCTGGTGTAAAAAAATGGAAGCAACCACTTTCCAGAATCCGAATGTGATCAAGTACATGAATGCCAATTTCTACGCAGTAAGGCTTGATGCTGAGCGCCAGGACGTGATCAACTTCCAGGGCAAAGAATATAAATACGAGCCACAATACAAGGCAAACACATTCGCAGTAGAGATGATGCACGGATCAATGTCTTACCCTACCAGCGTATTTATGATGGAAAACTTCCAGCAGCCAACTCCTATTCCGGGCTATATGGATGTGCCACAGCTAGAGGTGATCCTATCGTACTTTGGAGATAATGCTTATAGGCACGTGAAATGGGAAGACTACCAGAAGACATATCACCCATCATGGGCTAAAGGCCAGGCAGCAGATAACACCCCGCCTCCGGGACATTAATAAAAGCTTTCAGATAACAGAAAAACCCGCCAAAGCGGGTTTTTCTGTTTAAATAAGAATATAAAAGCCTCAAGGTGTACGAAACGAGGGGAAAGCCCCTTCAGGGGTTTGGGGTAACAATATATTTCATATCCGTCTGATAATACTTACAAACCGGTTTTAACCCGCATATCTCGCACTTAGGCCTGCGGGCCACACATACATACCGCCCATGCAATATCAGCCAGTGATGGGCTATAGCCAGCAGGTCACGTGGTATATTGGCTACCAGCTGCTGCTCGGTTTGCAACGGTGTCTTAGCATTAACAGTAAGCCCTATCCGTGCCGATACCCTGAAGACATGGGTATCCACCGCCATACCCGGCTGGTGAAAGACTACCGATACTATTACATTAGCCGTTTTCCTCCCCACTCCCGGCAGTAGCACCAGGTCATCCATATTATCAGGTACCTCCCCATTAAATTGCTCCACCAGCATTTTTGCCATGCCTATCAGGTGGCGCGTTTTATTATTGGCAAAGCTTACGCTCTTTATCAGTGGCTCCACATCTTCAAACTCAGCTTTAGCCAGGCTTTCCGCCCCGGGAAATTTTTCGAACAAGGCAGGGGTTACCAGGTTCACCCGTTTATCAGTGCATTGTGCAGACAGTATAACGGCCACAAGTAGCTGGAAAGGGTCTTCATAACGCAGCTCCGTCTCTGCATCAGGCATATTCTTCTGAAACCAGTCTATTACAAAGGCATACCGTTCTTTTTTCGTCATAATAACTCCCAGGTCTGTAAAGCAGGCAACAGGTTTACAAAAGTATTGATTTAGGTTAATTCCATAGCGGATATGAAAAGAGAAAGCCCCGGACTGGGGCCTTAAGTTTCTGTTACAAAACAGGGGAAAGCCACATTAAGGGTGGGGGTTTTCCTCAAAATGCAACGCATATCCATTCATGCAATAACGTAAGCCCGTAGGAGCCGGCCCATCGTCAAACACATGGCCCAGGTGGCCGCCGCAACGCGCACAAAGCACCTCATCGCGTACGCTACCGAGAGAATTGTCTTTAGCTTCTACCACGCTTCCTTTATCAAGCGCCTGGTAAAAGCTCGGCCAGCCGGTATGGCTATCAAATTTGGTTGCAGAACTAAACAATGCATGCCCGCAAGACGCACAATAATAGGTACCCTTCTTGGGGTTGTGTACATACGGCCCGGTATCGGGGGCTTCCGTGCCTTTTTCCCGCATAATGTTGTAAACCTTTGGCGCCAGCACTTTTTTCCATTGCGCATCAGGTACCGTTAGTTTGGCATTTTCATTCTGCTTGTAATAAGGGTTTTTCTTTTCGTCCTGTTGTTGGGCTTGGATAGCCATAGCGCCTGCTAGAACTAACAGCAGCGAGATAATTACGATCTTTGCTTTCATAAAATTTGTTTGTGTGATAATATGAACGAAAGAATATACGGTTCGGATTTACTGCAAAATGTTAAAACCATGCCATTACCTCAATTTACTATTGGCTGCTTTTATCTATCAGGTCGTCAGTCTCTTTCCTAATATTTCTCCCTTTGCCAAAAATATAGCCCGCTGCAATGCCCCACATCCTGTTTTTATCTATCTCCGTGCCTGTGCCTATATCATTAACGCCTACAGTATAATATGCCCTTAAAAACAACCCGGTAGGCAACTCATAACCCGCCGATAAATTTACCCCAATATCAAATCCGCCCACGGTCTGCCCCACAGCTATTTTCAGGTTATCATTAGTATTGGTCAGGGTATCTCTAAACACCTGGTGATCCCGCAGTTTATTGCTGCCTCCAACGATATAAGAGGGCGTAGCCCCTATACCAACAATAAATCGCCCCTTACCCTGCATGCCCGATTTATAAACCACACTCAGGGGTAAATCAAAATAATTCAGGATCAGCGTTTGGTGTACCTGCTCATTAAAGCTATCATTCTTATAGTAAGAAAAATCCCGGGTAGCTCCTTTTCTGGAAAAATTCAAACCGGCCTGGAAATAGGCATGTTTGTTAAGGGCTACGTCTATCAGCCCACCTATCTTACCGCTGAATATAGAGCTTACTGATGCTGAAGTATAAAGTATAGGAGCAGTAGGAGGCGCAAAATGCATAGTGCTCATGCCAACGCCTATCTCAGGGCCATAGCCTACCTGCCCATAAACCGAACTAAAACTACTGATAAATAACGCGCACAAAAAAAATAAAGGCCTCATACGAAGGGCTGTTATAACTGTTCAAAGGTACCTGTATACATCCTTAATTTGCTCATTACCATACTTTTTCCCGTCAATAATGCCCACCCACCGCATTTTTTTGATCGCATTTGTCAAAAACACCTCATCTGCCTGTAGCAAATCTTCAATTTTCAAAGTGCGTTCAGATACAGTTATCCTCCCCATTATATGCCGCCGCATCACGCCTGCCACACAACCGTCAGATAGCGGCGGAGTGTATACTGTTCCGCCCTTTATCCAGAATATATTGGCTATGGTACTTTCTATTACATGCTCATTATTGTTGTATAGCAGTGCATCATTCCACTTGTGTTCTTTAGCTTGCCTGGCGGCCATTGCGTATATCAGCGCATTGCACGATTTAAGATTGCTAAGTGTATCTGCACTTTTAGATAAACCTGCAGCAACGCCCACTATCAGGCCATTATTATTTAATCGCAGATTGTCTTCTTCCAGTGAAAAGCATTCTATCACAAACCCCGGATGCCGGCTTTCTACGCTATATAGCCCGCCCCCACCTGCATACATTTGCAGCCGAACCCGGCATAGTTTTTCACCATGGTTCTTCTTTACAGTACGCATTACCTCCTCCTCCAGCCATTCCGCGGTCATTAACATAGGTATTTCAAAATACAATTGCCGTAACCCGGCAAATAACCGTTCCCAGTGAAACTCCTTTAGCCGGATAACCCCATCCTGCACCAGCATAGTTTCAAACAGGCCGTATCCATACCGGAATGCGTCATTATCTACAGGTAATCCACCGTCGACATTGCTGATAATTTTCCCGTTGAGGTTAATATAATTCACGATAATGCTAAGGTAAACCCGAAAAAAGAAATAAGAATGCCATAAATAAGAAAGTTCTATTTTTAATAATAGCGCAGACAGCATGTTCAATCGTATAAAAAGAGAATTGGAAGAGATTAATGATGCGGCTGCACACATGGCTGAGCAGCCGGTTATCTCTACCGATAATAATAAGAACCTGACGCAACTAATAAACCTTTCACAAAGGATAAATTCGAAATTTAAAGTTTCCGGTACGGCAGATGATTTCGTTATTAAAACCCCTTCTAACAATGGTATTTTGATTTTTGTGAGCCTTCTTTTTCTCTGCGTTTCAAGTATCGGAGTTGTAAAAAGTCAAAGCCTATACTTTTGGTTGATTGTAATTGGGCTTTTCCTCACAACTATCTACTTGATAATAAAGTTTGGTACAGCAAATGATCTTAATGTGGATTCTATGGCTAAAGTCATGAATATTAAAAATAACAACTTTATTGGGCGGTATATTAGGCCCATTACAACAATTAGCTTTAGCGAAGTAAAGGATATAACATTTGTGAATATTAATATTGGCGATAGCGGAGGCGGTACACGAGGTAATTACAACCGGGTTTTTATAAATGACCTGAACGGCAAAAAATGGCCGATAATTGACCTCCTCGATGGTCCTGTTTACTTCATTAACCATAAGATTTTTATTGGCTGCCTTAGACAGATAATCCAAAACGGCCAATAAAAAGGCCCAATGATTCTATATCTGCTTTTCAAGCCCGTGGCAAAATCGTATTTTTGTTTCAAACCAACAGAATATGAAGTTTGAAAAGCCTGTGCCTGTACAGTGGATTGCTGATTTTATAGGTGCAGAACTGATAGGCAATAAAGAGCAGGAAGCTACGGGCATAAACGAGATACATAAAGTAACAGCAGGAGACATTTCGTTTGTCGACTTTGAGAAATACTATAGCGCCAGCATCAATTCGGCAGCAACGATCATTATCATCAATAAAAAGATAGATTGCCCCGATGGCAAAACATTGCTGGTAATAACTGATCCTTTCAGCGCTTATGTGAAAATAGTAAACCACTTCCGCCCGTTTGAACCGGCCACAAAGCTGATCAGCGACTCAGCGGTAATAGGAAAAGGCACGCATATACAACCCGGGGTCTTCGTTGGCAACCACGTTACTATCGGCGAAAATTGCCTCATCCATCCTAATGTTACCATCTACGACCATTGCGTTATCGGTAACAATGTGATCATACATGCAGGCTGTGTACTGGGGGCAGACGCATTTTATTTTAAACGCCGCCGCGAGCGTGAAGTGCAGTATGATAAGCTAGTCAGTTGTGGACGCGTAATAGTAGAGGACGATGTAGAGATAGGCGCGGGCAGCACAATAGACAAAGGCGTAAGTGGCGATACAATCATAGGTAAAGGCACCAAGCTCGACAATCATATTCACATCGGTCACGGAGCGGTAATAGGAAAGAATTGCCTGTTCGCAGCCCAGGTGGGCATTGGCGGCAAAGCCATCATAGAAGACGAGGTAATTCTTTGGGGGCAGGTGGGAGTGAGTAAAGACCTTACTATTGGCAAAGGAGCTATAGTACTTGCACAGAGTGGTGTACCCGCAAGCCTGGAAGGCGGCAAAACATATTTCGGATCACCGGTAGGAGAAGCAAAACCAAAGATGCGTGAACTGGCATGGATAAAGCGTATCCCTGAAATATGGGAAATGGTAAATAAAAACAAAAAAGATTAAAACGACCCAGGTTTGGTATCAATAATCATCAACGAAAATATCCTGCTGCGGTCTTACCAGGTCGATGATGCACAGGAATTGTTCAATGCCGTGAACAGCTCCCGTGTACACCTGTTCCCCTGGCTCGACTGGATTGGCAAGACCACCAAACCAGAACATTCCCTGCAGTTCATACAGATGTCGCTTCACCAGTTGCATACACAGGAAGCGTTAGCGCTGGGTATCTTTTACAACGACAAAATAATAGGCGGTATAGGCATGCATCACTGGGAGCAAGCCACTAAAAGAGCCCAGCTCGGCTACTGGATAAGCGAAGAGTGGGAGGGCAAAGGCATTATGAACACCTGCCTCACAAGATTCGTAGATTTCCTGTTTGAAAAAATAGGCCTCAATAAAATAGAGATACACTTTGTACCGGCAAACCACCGCAGCGCAAAAGTAGCCACACGCCTGGGTGCTAAGATAGAAGGCGTAGTCCGCCAGTGCTGCCTGAGGCATGGCCAGGTAGAAGACACCGTGATCACCGGTATACTAAAGACCGAGTGGAGAATGAAAAGCTAAAAACTCCGCGATGCATATTTACAAACTATTCTTCTAAGCAACAAGGAGAAGCCCCTTTAGGGGTTTGGGGTGACTAATGCCTGAAATGCCTCAGTCCAGTCATCACCATCGCCATATCGTGCTCCTTACAAAACTGTATGCTGTCGTTATCGCGCACAGACCCTCCCGGCTGTATCACCGCAGTAATACCCGCATCGTGCGCCACACTCACACAATCATTAAACGGGAAAAACGCATCTGATGCCATAACAGCGTCCTTAAGTGTAAAACCAAATTGTTTGGCCTTTTCTATAGCGCTGCGCAGTGCATCTATGCGGCTTGTTTGCCCGCAACCCTTGCCTATTAGCTGTTTATCTTTCACCAAGGCTATGGCATTTGATTTCAGGTGTTTGCAAACAATATTGGCAAACAAGAGGTCTTCTTTTTCCTGTTCGCTGCTGCTACGTGCGCCGGCTTCGTTCCATTCTGCAAAGTTCTTAGTGTCTGCATCCTGCACCAATACACCATTAAGTATGCGCTTATATTCTTTTACTGGGTAGAACGACTTCCGCTGCTCCAGTAATATGCGGTTCTTCTTGCCCTTTAATATTTCCAGCGCTCCTTCTTCAAATTCAGGCGCTATCAGTATCTCAAAGAACAGCTCATTTATTTTCTTTGCAACATCCGCATTGATGATTTGATTGGTGATCAAAACACCGCCAAATGCACTTTCCGGGTCGCCGGCAAGTGCAGCTTCCCATGCATGTATTACGTTATCCCGCACGGCTATCCCGCAGACATTAGTATGCTTGATGACCGCAAAAGCCGGGTTGGCAAACTCAGATATGATCTGGCATGCAGCATCTATGTCCACCAGGTTATTATAAGAAAGTTCCTTGCCATTCAGCTTTTCAAAAAGTCCATTAAGATCACCATAAAACGACGCATCCTGATGCGGGTTCTCCCCATAACGCAGCGATTGTTTGTTGCCCGAAGACCACTGGAAGTGTTTCTGATTTTCAAACTGGTTAAAATAATCGGCAATGGCTACATCATAATGGGCGCATTCTGCAAAAGCTTCAGCGGCAAAGCGTCTGCGCTCATGTATGGTGGTAACGCCATTTGCTTTATTCAGCAATTCCAGCAGGCTACTATATTGCTCCCGGGATGCTACGATACATACATCTTTAAAGTTTTTACCAGCAGCACGTATCAACGATACCCCACCTATATCTATCTTTTCAATGATCGTCTTTTCATCAGTTGTTTGTTTCACCGTTTCTTCAAACGGGTATAGGTCCACGATAACCAGGTCGAACAAAGGAATCTCGTATTCCTTCACATGTTGCTCATCATCAGCAAAATCTCGTCTCGCCAGTATACCACCGAAAACTTTCGGGTGCAAAGTTTTTACACGTCCGCCGAGTATAGAAGGGTAGCCCGTTACGCTCTCCACCGATGTGCAGGGTATGCCTGCCTGCTCTATAAAAGTTTGCGTGCCGCCCGTAGAGTAGATGGTTACACCCAGCTCATGCAGTTTGCGTACTATAGGCTCCAGCCCATCTTTATAAAAAACGGAAATTAATGCAGATTTTATCGTGCGGTCCATAAGAGCAGATTAAGAAGTAAGCGGCTATTTATTCAATAACCGGAGCGCGAAGATAGCAACCTTTCAAATACTGGTAAAATACCTGTTTATTGGGCTTACCAATATCTGCCTCCATGCCGGTATTTGCCATGGCCATAGTATCTCCTGCTCGTTGTTGTGGGGCTAAAACAGCTGGCCAGGTGGGCTAATAGCACTATCAGTGCCGCAATTTTAAGTAATCTGTATTTCATAAGAATAAAAATAATAAAATCTTCGTTTAAAAGAAATCATACTGCCTCCTGATGGCATTGATCCTTACCCCGAAATATACATAGCTCGACGTAAGCGGGCCGGACACAGGCCCTGTTGTAGACGATTCGGGCTGCGCCACTGTTGCACTTGCATCGTACTTGCGGTAACTACCACCCAGGTCCAAAAATATATTCCGGCGCAGCTGGTAAGAAAGGTTCAGGCTAATAATCGCACAATGGTTTTTTGGCCCATTGATCATAGATACACCATATTGCTCCTGCGCGGTACGGTACGGGTTAAAAATATTGTTGCCCAGGTTAGCGCTCCCACTGTCTACACCTTGTATATAATAAGTTCCTTTCAGGGTAACATATACATTTTTCGCCGGCTGATATTTAATAACGCCAACGGTGCGTATAAACCCAGATCCAAGCGGGTCTGCAAGCGGTTGGTTGTAATTGGTATAGTTTGCCAGCGTATCTTTTGCAGTGTATGTATAAGGTCGCACCGCATCCAGCTCAGCTTGCAGATCCAGGTTTCTAACGCCAAATGCATCAAAGTATTTTGCACCGGCCTGTATGCCCCATTTATTGCCATACCAGCCCTTCCCGCCAAAAAGTTCCTTCGCCCTGAATTCATTGAACATCAGCTGGCCATAAAGCTGCACATGTTTGGCAATTATAGCCTTACCACTCATCCCCAGAATAGACTTATCACCTTCACCGTTAAACCGGTTCACTGCAGTAGAAAAAATAATGGGGTTCAGGTAAGATATTTCATACACATTTGGCCTGTCAAATACTTCTGCTTCAAAAAAGCCGAGGTTCAGCCATTTAAAGGTGTTCCAGGTCAGGTAGTGTATAGTCGAGAATTTATGCGCCACCAGCGCATCGCCCTGGCTTTTATCATACTGCGGTGTCAGCTCCAGGTACAGGCATTCATAGTTGATCTTCCATATCCTTGTTTGCAATTGCAGGAAGGGCATATTAGAAGAATAGTCTGTGAGGAAAAGACTGCTGATACCATCTCCTATAAAGTGTTTGCCATTGCCAAAAGATACATTGATATGATCTTTTACCGCATCAAAATTTATATAGCCGCTGGCCTGCATGTAGTCGTAGCGCCCGTTTGGTGAACCCGGTTGTAAAAAATAATCTGCCCCCGGCACAGCCTGTCGCTTAGGATTAGATGCCAGGTTATATACGTAATAAGGAAATTTCTCCTGGTTATCGGTTATAGAAGTATAGAACCCTACCTTCTTAGATATCCATCCCCTTATCTCCGCTCCCTGGCTATTAGTATAAAGTGTGTTCGATATATAGGACGGCTGCGCAGGATTATTGTGCTGCTGCATCACCACCCCACTGAATACAGGATTTACCACCACGAAGAAATCCTTGGTTTTTACATGCGCCAGGTCGTATTGCTTGGTATAAAAAGTATTGAACCACGGATGTTTTGAATTGATAGCTCCATCTTCATTTTGCGCCCATTCCCCGTTTTCAGAGATCATCTGCTCCATGTTATACAGGTCAATGCTGCTTGCTCCCGTTACAGATACACCCGCCGCCGGTTTTAAAGATTCCAGAAAATGCACTGCATTCCTCCTCGATTCCGGCTTGTCGCCCATCGCCTGGCTATCGCACAGCCTGCCTCGTCTTGTCTCCATCCTGTCCAGCACCTGGTTGTCCTCAGAGCCTATGGGCAAAAAGGTTGTTTGAGCAAAACTGGCACTTACATAAAAAATAAAGGAAGAAAATATGCAAACTTTTCTGAGCATAGCCTAAGTTTTTAGGATAAGTAATTATCCTTATGGTAGATTTGCAAAGTAACAAAAGATTAACTTGTTGCACAGAACTATATATACATATGTTTTCCACACTAATAAAGAACGTTACCGTTGTTAACGAAGGCAAGAGCCAGGTAAAAGATGTATTGATAAAGGATGGCTTTATTGATAAGATCGACGGCAATATTTCCGCAACCGGCGCCCGCGAAATTAATGGCGAAGGCCTGCATCTGCTGCCCGGTGTTATCGATGACCAGGTACACTTCAGGGAGCCGGGCCTCACAAGTAAAGCAACTATAGCCACAGAGGCACGCGCAGCAGTAGCGGGAGGTACTACCTCATTTATGGAAATGCCCAATACCAACCCACCTGCACTCACCCATGAATTACTGGAACAGAAATACGCCATCGGTGCGGCTACATCCGTTGCCAACTACTCCTTCTTTATGGGCGTAGCAAACAACAACACAGACGAAGTGCTGCGCACCAACGACAGGAAAAAAGATGTGAGCGGAGTAAAGATATTTATGGGTTCCAGCACCGGCGATATGCTGGTAGATAATTACATCACCCTCAATAAAATATTTTCAGAGTCGGAGTTACTAATAGCCACTCACTGCGAAGATGAGAACATCATAAAAGCCAACAAAGCTAAATATGCCGATGCGGACAATGCATCTTACCATCCGCTCATTCGCAATGCAGAAGCTTGTTTTGCAAGCTCATTCGCAGCCGTTCAGCTCGCTATGAAGTACAATAGCCGCCTGCACATACTGCATATATCTACGGCAAAAGAACTACAGCTTTTCAGCAATATGCTACCGTTAACGGAAAAGCGCATCACATCAGAAGTGTGTGTGCATCACCTACATTTCACAGCCGATGATTATGCACAATACGGCAACCTCATAAAGTGCAACCCAGCCATCAAAGGCCCCGAAAACAAAAAGGCTTTATGGGAAGCGCTGCTCGATGATCGCCTTGACATAATAGCAACCGACCACGCACCCCACACTTGGGAAGAAAAACAACAGCCCTACCAGCAGGCGCCATCGGGCGTACCACTCGTACAACATTCCTTATTGCTGATGCTGCAATACGTAAAAGAAGGAAAGATCACCATAGAAAAAGTAGTGGAAAAAATGAGCCATGCGCCAGCTCAATGTTTCCAGCTGGCAAACCGGGGCTACATAAGAGAAGGCTATTGCGCCGACCTCGTATTGATTAACATGAACAATACAACAGCCGTTGCCAAACAGAACATTCTCTATAAATGCGGCTGGTCGCCATTCGATGGGCATACATTCATGGCATCGGTCCAGTACACCTTTATAAACGGCGAAATAGCCTACGAGAACGGGATAGTAAATGACGCGGTTCGTGGTCAGCGTTTGAAATTTGACAGGTAACCCTTACGTAGAGACGCAATGCGTTGCGTCTTGCGCAACACGGGTAAAAGTAACAGCGGCAAACAATAACGTGGTAGAGCCGCAGTGCATTGCGTCTTGCGCAACACGGGTAAAAAGTAACAGGGGCAAACAATAACGTGGTAGAGCCGCAATGCATTGCGTCTTGCGCAACACGGGTAAAAAGTAACAGGGGCAAACAATAACGTGGTAGCCGCAATGCATTGCGGCTTGCGCAACATGGATAAAAGTAACAGCGGCAAACAATAACATAATGTAGAGACGCAATGCATTGCGTCTCTACAAAACATGGACATGAAATGACATTGTTCAACAATAAATATAGAGTGGAAACGACAAGAGTAAAAACCTGGAATTACAATTCCGAGGCACTCTATTTTATTACTATTTGCACAAATAATAAAGAACATTTTTTCGGCGAAATACAAAATGGCGAAATGATTTTAAATGATATTGGCGTTATTGTTCAGAGCGAATGGCTGCAAACTCCGGATATTCGACCGGATATGAACATCTCATTAGATGAATTTGTGGTAATGCCTAATCATTTTCATGCAATCATTTCTATTGGCGAAAATGAGTTTAATCTAAACAATTTCAATGATGGACATAAATTGCTGTCACTAGCTGCTGGAGCTAAGCTTTCTGCTTATCTATTAAACGAAGGTGAGGCTACTAACAAGTTTGGTCCACAGTCTAAAAACCTCGGTGCTATTGTTAGGGGCTTTAAATCTTCAGTGAGTAAGATCACAAGAAGATTAATAGGTCATTTCTGCTGGCAAGAGCGATATCATGATCATATCATTCGAAACCAAGAGGCTTATCTGCATATCCAACAATATATTTTAAATAACCCCGCTAACTGGCAGCAAGACAAATTCTACTCCGGGTAGGCCCGTCGTAACGTAGAGACGCAATGCATCCGTCTCTACTTGCGTCGTACTATATAGCAGCACTTAAGTATATACTCAATGCAAAACGACAAAACCACACTCCGTGATCTCTCTATTTTCCCATCCGATGGCAGCGGTGGCGTATACGCATTGATAGATCACGCTATTACCCATGCCGGCAAAGACACACTACGCAGGCATATCCAGAATCCACCTGGCACATTCGAAAAACTCAAAGAACAACAAGACACTATAAAATTCTGGTCTGCCCATTTAGAACTGTGGCCAACCATAATTTCAAACGGCACATTAGTAATGCTCGATAAGTTCTTTGAGTCTGCCGATAGCATCTCCACCCCACCTACAGGGGTTACCTTATTACTTAGTTCTTTCTTTCAAAAACTTTTAAATAAGCAGGAATATTTTTTCACACAATTCTCCTTATCTCACTTATCTGATTTTTTAAAAGGCTGTACACAATTAGCAGAGACAGCATCAGTTGCCGGAGTACCCGCACCGCTAAAAAGAGAACTTGATGCAATAAAAGAAGGGCTGGCGCACCGCCTTACGCCCGAAGTACTAGAGATAACAAAGCATACGAAGTACAACGATCTGCTTTTGCTCAATCATCGCGTGCGCCGCGAGATGAAAAATATGGTGTACCGGCTCATAAGCAGCTATGCAAAACTGGATGCGTGGCATGCTATGGCAAAAGCAACCATCGAAAACAAATGGATCTTCCCGGAGCTGCTTCCTGAAATACCCGTATGCTTTGAAGCAAAGGGCCTTAAACACCCGTTGCTCGAACAACCGGTTTCCTACGACATCTCGTTCAGCAATAACCAGAATTTTCTGCTGCTCACCGGCGCCAATATGTCTGGCAAAACGACATTCATGCGCTCGCTGGGTGTAGGTGCATTACTGGCGCATCTTGGCATGGGTGTACCTGCAGCCGCATTGCGTACTAGTTTTCTGCAAGGTATCATCACCAATATGCAAGTGGAAGACAACATACTCCGCGGCGAAAGTTACTTCTTTGCCGAAGTGCAGCGAATGAAGCAAACTGCTGAAAAGCTGTTGCAGCATGAGCCGCATCTTGTACTAATGGATGAGCTATTCAAAGGTACTAACGTACACGATGCGTACGAGTGTACCAAAGCGGTAATAGAAGGGCTGCTGCACCACCCTAACCACCTGATGATATTGTCAACACACTTGTATGAAGTGGCCCAGCAATTCAGCACAAACAGCAAAATAATTTTCTCTTATTTTGTTACCCAAATGGCAGAAAACGGCAACTACCGGTTTACTTACGAGCTAAAGAGTGGCATTTCAAATGACCGCATAGGGTACCGTATATTGCAGAAAGAAGGTGTAATTAATTTACTAAATCAAAACTCAAAATAAAGTGCAACTTTCACAAAAGTCAAAGGCAAGGCTTGTGGTAATAATATTTGTGATCATAATGGTACTGCCAGTATGCTACGGGCTGATAAAGCAGTTGTTGCAAAAGCCTAAAACAATTGAAAACACAACACAACCGGCAAAATAGCTGTGTGATATTGCGTATTTTTGGTAAAAATGGCGAAGATGGAATTTGCAGACCTGGATCTAAATAAATTATACACCTATGCCGACTATTACAAATGGCGGTTTGATGAGCGCGTAGAGCTGATTAAGGGTAAGATATTTAAAATGAGCCCTGCACCAAACCCATATCACCAGCAAATTGCCGGTGATATACACACGTCAATGAACGTTTTTTTGAAAAGAAAACCTTGCAAAGTTTACATAGCTCCATTTGATGTTCGGCTAATACGGAAGTCGGCAGAAGATAAAGATATTACAACGGTCTTACAGCCGGATATCTGCGTCATTTGCGATTTGTCAAAAATAGATAAACGTGGTTGCGTTGGCGCTCCCGACATAGTTGTAGAAGTGCTGAGCCCCGGCAATAATGTGAAAGAGTTAAAAAATAAGTATGAAGTATATGAGGAGGCCGGGGTAAAGGAGTATTGGGTAGTAAGCCCGCAAAACCAAACCTTTCTTGTGTATACTTTGATTGAAAATAAATTTCAGCCATCGCCAATAAAAGTCGCTGGCGATGTCATCACATCGCAAGTACTTCCAGGGTATTCATTAGACCTCACGGAATTATTTAAAGATGTAAATCCTGACGAGGCTTAATGCCTACTTCGGCAGGGCATTTACCGCATCCGCAAATTGCTTTATATCTTCCTCCTTAGTGTCCCACGCACACATCAGGCGTACTTCGTGTGTGCTTTCTTTCCACACATAGAATGGAGAATGTTTCTGTAGCGGCTCATACCATCCGCGGGGTATCTCGGCAAACACGGCATTCGCCTGCACCGGCTTGGTTATTTTTACCTTCCGGTTTTTTGAGATAGATGCGCAAAGCAATTCTGCCATAGCATTGGCGTGACTAGCTGTTGTACGCCACAGTTCATTCTGCAGCATTGCATCAAACTGTGCGGCAATAAAGCGCGTTTTTGAAGCCAGCTGCATAGTTTGTTTATGCTTGTAAGCAATAAGCTTTGATAGCTCTTTATTAAATACCACCACAGCTTCGCCAAACATCATCCCTGCCTTTGTACCTCCCAGCGACAATATATCCACCCCTGCATTTCCGCTTATATCTTTCAAACCGCATTTTAATGACGCTGCGGCGTTGAAGAAGCGCGAACCATCCATATGCAGGTATAGCCCGTTGTCTTTGGTCAGTTCTGCTATTGCTTTTATTTCCTCCGGTTGATATACCGTGCCGTATTCTGTTGCCTGGGTTATAGATAGCATGGCTGTTTGTGCATAATGCACATCGCCCTTTCTTATCAGCCTTTCGTGTATAATAGCTACATCAAGCTTTCCCTTATCGTTTGCTGGTAACGGGAAAAACCGGCAACCCGTAAATGTCTCGGGTGCAGAAGATTCATCATTGTAAATGTGCGAAGTATCTGAGCACAGCACGGCATTGTAAGATTGTGTCGCGCTACTGATGCTCAACACATTTGCTCCGGTACCGTTAAACACAAAGTAAACATCCACATCAGCCTCAAACACATCCCTGAATAAGGCCACTGCTTTTTTAGTTGCCTCATCTGCTCCGTAAGACCGCGCATGGTCTACATTAGCCTTTCCCAGTGCTTCCATTATTTCAGGCAGTACGCCGGCATAATTATCGCTTGCAAAACTTTTCATTACGTACAATTTGGCGTAAAATTAGCCGTTTTCCGTACTTTGTCTGTAAAATTTAGCACCATGAAACACTTGTCGCTACTTTTTGCAGCATTCCTGGTTTCATACACCATATTAGCGCAGCGCCCTGTGCAGATGAGAACCATGTGGCAGAGGCCGCAGGTGCATGTATTATTTAACGGCTACACTATTTCTTTTACCATAAAAGATATAAACAAAGCACTGGTATTGCTCTACGAGACCGGCGACCACACTTATGGCACGTCCTGTGGCCTCGATACCGCAGGCGATTATGTAATAGAGCTTTATGCCGGTATGAGAATGGAATACCGCAATCCCCAGCAGAGGATGATGCAGCAAGGCATTGGAGCCTTTTTGCTGGGCACCGGCCATGCCTTGGTGCAAAATAAGAAGCACAAAAAAGTGATGTCTGTAAACAAAGACATAGAGCCACTCATAGAAGGCCAGACCGGTACCGTCTATAAGTTTTACGATCCCCAAAACGGCATGCTCTTTTTTTATGGAGTAATGCCGGCCGATATGTACACAAAGGACATTGGGCTGGATTAGCGTGTAAAAGCCTCATTGAAAGCGTTACAAAATAATAATGCCGACAACGATCAAGAGTTTGCCATCTGAATTGCATTACACCCTACCTTTGCCCACCTATGATAAATAAATTTGAACAAATAGAAGAGGTAATTAAGAACAGGCGCTCTGTAGGCTGGGCAAAAATGAACGGCCAGGTGATACCTGACGAAACTATAAACAAGCTTTTCTCCCTGGCAGACTGGGCGCCTACACATGGCCGAACAGAGCCATGGCGCTTTTATGTATACGGTGGCGAAGCCTTGAAGCAATTTGGGAAGACGCACTCTGATCTTTACTGGAACCATACGGCTGAAGACAAGCGCCAGGAAGCTACCCGCGAAAAGTTGCTGCACACGGTAGACAATGCATCTCACCTGGTAATAGCCGTAATGAAGCGTGGCGAAAACCCCAAGATCCCGCAGATAGAAGAAGTGGCAGCCGCATCGGCAGCTATTCAAAACCTGCTGCTGGGCGCTACTGCGCTGGGCATCTCATCGTTCTGGAGCACTGGCGGATTGACACATAGTCACGTCTTAAAAGATCATTTGCAATTGACGCATGATGATATTATTATGGGCTTAATATACCTGGGCCATACTGACGAACCTGCAAAAGAAGGCGTCAGGAATACATCCATTTCAGAGAAAGTGAAATGGATGTAATTAATGGCTATGATTTTTAATGTTATGGGCGTATCTTTCCGCATTAAATTGATTATATGAAGAAAATTGCTTTATTCTTATTAACGCTGTCGGCAATAAATTTTTCCTGTACCAAGCAGGTTAAGATACCTCTTTCTTACAACGTTACTAACGACGCCCTGCAAAACGGTGTGCTTGATATATATATCCCCGATACGGCCACATTAGATATGCCGGTGCTGGTAAAGTTTCTTACCGGGTCTACACTCGATTCTGTGCAGCTCTCGCTCACCGGTATACCTGCCGGGCTCAGCGTTTCGCCTACTACATTTAAAGCGTTGCCTACCTATACTGAAGATTTTGTGTTTACTGCGCAAGGTGTATCTCTTGGCAACCACCAGCTAACGCTTACTTCATCAGTTAGCGGACAGGATCCGAAGACGTACAATTTCAACATAATAGTGCTGCCGGCTAACTCTGCTAACTTCTTTACCGGCGGGCTTACTACGCATAATGCCTGCTCGGCTACTGACTACCAGTATACCATAGGAGGGTTTATAGCCGACACCACCGGTATCAATGTGCTCTATATCAATAACTTTGGTGGCTATGGCCCGGAGGCTAATGCCCGCGTTACTTTCGACCCGTATCATGGTACCGTTAATGTGCCGCAGCAAACGATAGGTAATGGCGTGCAGCTGCATGGCTCGGGTACTTATACGCCTACTACGCTTACTATCAACTACACCGCCATCCTTACACCGGGCGGCATACCTGATAATTGTACTGCTACTATTGTAAAACCATAAGGGCAGATAATAGCTTAGTTTCTAAATAAAAGATCATAATGGCTGGTTCTTCGTTTTATACGCGGCTGCAAAAAGAGTTGCAGGATATTACAGATGCAGGATTGTTTAAGCAGGAGCGGCTCATAGAGTCGCCACAGGGCGCTGAGATAACGGTGAATGGCCGTAAGGTGCTTAACTTCTGCGCTAATAACTACCTGGGCCTTTCTTCTCACCCAAAGGTGATTGAGGCTGCACACAAGGCTATAGACCACCGTGGTTACGGTATGAGCTCAGTACGCTTTATCTGTGGCACACAGGATATACATAAAGAGCTGGAGCAGAAGGTTGCTACCTTCCTGGGTACTGAAGACTCTATACTATACGTAGCCTGCTTTGATGCCAATGGTGGTGTTTTTGAGCCGCTGCTGAACGAAGAAGACGCTATCATATCGGACGAGCTGAACCATGCCTCTATTATAGACGGTGTGCGCCTGTGCAAAGCCCGCCGTGGCCGCTACAAGCATAATGACATGGCCGACCTGGAAGCCCAGCTGCAGGCCAATATGGATTGCCGTACCCGCATGATAGTTACCGACTCCGTATTCTCTATGGACGGCACTATAGCCCAGCTGGACAAAATATGCGACCTCGCTGATAAATACGATGCCCTTGTAATGATAGACGAGAGCCACTCATCGGGCTTTATGGGGCCTACAGGCCGCGGCGTGCATGAGCTCTGCGGCGTGATGGGCCGAATAGATATTATTACCGGCACCCTTGGCAAAGCCCTTGGCGGCGCCTGTGGTGGTTTTACCAGTGGCCGTAAAGAGATAATAGACATGCTGCGCCAGCGTAGCCGCCCATACCTGTTCTCAAATTCCCTGGCGCCATCTATAGTAGGTGCATCGATAGCTGTGCTGGATATGCTGAGCGAAACCACCGCCCTGCGCGATAAGCTGGAGGAGAACACCCTCTACTTCCGCAAGCAGATGACTGATGCCGGCTTTGATATAAAGCCCGGTACCCATGCCATTACCCCCATTATGCTGTATGATGCGGTGATAGCCCAAAAGTTTGCCACCCGTATGCAGGAAGAAGGTATCTACGTTACCGGATTCTTCTTCCCCGTGGTGCCTAAAGGGCAGGCCCGTATACGTGTGCAGATATCTGCCGGGCACGAACGCCACCACCTTGATACTGCTATAGCCGCCTTTACCAAGGCTGGCAGGGAGCTTGGTGTGCTGAAGGGCTAACCCTTACTGTGTAGCCCCATTTCCGTAGCGCCCCTTAAAACCGGAAGCCGCGCCTGTAGCGGGTTTGATGCCGTTTTTGGGGGAGGGCTTCTATGTTTTTTCATGCATTGGTTTGTTTTTGTTCTCATAGCCTTGCGCCTGCTTGTGCCTTCCTGATATTACTGCTGTTACTGTTCAATTCTTTTGTAAAGACGCCCCAACTCTGTAGCAATGCTGTAAAAATGAAAGCGTTGCCTGTAGCGGATTGCAGCGCGATTTTGGGGGAGCGGGTGGGTGTGTTTTCTTGTGGTCTACTGCTCTATTATTTGGATAAATGATAAGTGTGAAGGGTTTAATATGATGTGGGACGCCGTGGGGCATGTTATATTCTTGTTTTTTACAAATGTACGGACGGAGATTGCGAGTGAGAAGTGATGGGATTGCGAATCCCGAACAGTGGATAATTTAATTTGAATGAACTGTTTGCGCCTATCTTTATAATCAGCACTTTTCAGCGCTTCGCAGGGAAAAATGATATAATTTTAGGCTATGGAAAAAATAGTAGAGCAATACCTGCCGCAAATAAAGCAGCTGATGCTGCAATATGGTGTGGAGCGTGCTTTTCTGTTTGGTAGCGCTGCTACGGGCCTGTTGCGTAATAATAGCGATATCGACTTTATTATAAAGTTCCCCGATAATATGCACTATACCACCTACTCCGATAATTATTTTGCGCTGGCAGATGCGTTGGAAATACTCCTGAAACGAAACGTGGACCTGGTGACTGAAAAGACGCTTAAAAACCCCTACCTGCTGCAAAATATAAACAGCCACAAACTGCAACTGATAT
The DNA here is from genome assembly GCA_013285595.1 of Bacteroidota bacterium. GTDB lineage: Bacteria > Bacteroidota > Bacteroidia > Chitinophagales > Chitinophagaceae > Nemorincola. The sequence continues at coordinate 63,833 of JABDHF010000001.1, read as the reverse complement.
GATGTTTGAAGAAAAGAAGCTGCTTAACGACATACAACAGGCCGCTTTGAATATCGATGTGCATCTTGAAGGGCGCAGGGTATTCGAAGAATTTGCAAAAAGCATTACAAAAAGAAGGGCTGTAGAACGAGAATTAGAGATAATAGGCGAAGCCACAAACAATCTGCTCAAAATAAACCCGGAACTGCCTATATCCTCAGCGCGCAAAATAGTAAACCTCCGCAATCGTGTGATCCACAATTATGACGATGTGGATGAAATTATAATATGGAAAGTAATCATGAAAGATATTCCCATATTGTTAGATGAAGTGCAGAGCCTGCTTTAAATACACACCTTACGCTAGTGAGGTATATTCGCCAATCAGAGATTGGCTGCCGAGAGGACATAGTCGGAGACTACGCCCAACTGGTGATAAATGATAAGTGTGAGCGGTTTAATATGATGTGGGACGCCGTGGGGCATACTATATTGCTATTTATTTACAAATGTATGGAAGGAGATTGTGAGCGGGATTGCAAATCCCCAACCATATCGTTCCGGATTGCAAATCCGGAACAGCGGGTTATTTGTACTGTTGGTTAAATTCCGAATACGGAAAGGAATTAATTTGCCGCAATAATTATGGTGCAGTAGTGCCACATATAGAAAGTGAGCATATTGTAAAAGTTCCGATCCCAATCATTAAAGATAAAAGTACAATGCAGCAAATAAATCAATTGGCAATGGAAGCTAACAGATTAAGAAGTGAAGCATATTATCTAGAACAAAAGGCAATTAAAATAATAAATGATGAAGTAATATTCCAACAATAAGTGTTTAATAAAAAATCATTTTGATTTCCGACAAAAGAATAGTAAAGTGCAATCTTTATGCCACAAAAGAAGCATCTATCCAATCTTGCCTATTGCTAATGCTCGGGGCCTTCGACGGGGCTCAGGCTGACATTCTGTTTAACAAGTTTGATTGTGCGAGGCAAGCCTAATGGCCATCCGCAGTTGAACGGTGCTAACGCCACTGAGGCGCAATAGTAGTAATGCTGCCGGGACAATAATTATAACACATTTGCTACCGCAATATGGAGGCATCTCTCCGATGTTGGCAATTGCTGATGCTCATGGGCCTTCGACGGAGCTCAGGCTGACAATTCTATTTGACGGCCTTGATGGGCGCTATGATAGTTAAAGTAATAAATGGTAACTTTGAAGTAGAAAATTATAATAATATGGTTCGAGCAACCGTGACGCCCTTGGATCAGGATGTGTCTATACATGTTCCTGAGAATTATGTAGGAAGGAAATTAGAGGTATTGCTGTATCCTGTTGATGAGCTTACAGAATCACAACCGGCAAAAAAGTCGGTTGCAGGTTTGCGCGGCTCACTAAAACTTACCGACGAGGAATACAAAGACCTTCAGCAATACTTAAAGGAAGTACGTAACGAATGGGATTAAAATATTTAATTGACACCAATACGGCAATTGAGTATCTCAATAATACATTGCCTGAGCCGACTGCTTTATTAATAGAGCAGACAGAAGCCCAAATATCTATAATTACCCGGATGGAAATGCTTGCCTAGCCCAAAGCAACCGCCATGCAAATACAGTTATTACAATCATTTATCGCCGCATCTACCATTTTTCATTTGGAAGAGCCTGTTGTTCTTAAAGCTATTGATATCCGTAAAAATTTCCGTGTCAAACTGCCTGATGCAATTATAGCAGCTACAGCAGTTGTTCATGGCTTTGCATTGATAACACGAAACAGTGCGGACTTTGAAAAAATAAAAGGATTACAGGTAATTGACCCATACACGCTGTAACACACCTACGGCACTATTACTCTCTGCGCTCCTTGTTTTATGCTGAAGGTGATGGTGTGCTCGCAGGGGTGGGCGTCGCCGTCGGTTTGCATGAGCTTCAGGGATGGGTGGGAGATGGTGATCTCGCGGCCTTTTATGTGCTCTACGTAGGGGCTGCGGGCGATGCTGCCGTTCATGGCGCGCACTACTATGGCGCCGCCCATGATCTTGGGGAATTTGCGGATGATGATAAGATCGAGCTGGCCGTCTGTGAAGCTGGCCATGGGGGCGATCTTGAAGTTGTAGCCGAACTGCTGGCCGTTGGCGACGTTGACCATAAAGGCGCGCTGGGTAAAGGTGCGGCCATCGACGGTGATGTGCCAGTCCCACGACTTATAGAGCCACATGTATTTGGTGACGAGCCAGCTGTAGATCATGAAGCCACGCTTCTCGCTTTTAGCAAATTTTTTGGAGATGAGGGCATCGAATGCCACGCCGGCGTTGCTGATGAACGGGCGGTTGTTGGCAAAGCCGATGTCCATATTGGCAGTGTGGCCGGTGTTGATGACTTTTATGGCCTCGTTGGTATCGAGGGGTATCTTCATGGTGCGGGCCATGCCGTTGCCGGAGCCTTTGGGTATGATGGCAAGGAGGGCGTTGGTGCCTATAAGGCCCTGCACCACGTCGTTTACGGAGCCATCGCCGCCTACGGCTACTACGGCATAGGCGCCGGCTATTGCGGCCTCTTTTGCCAGCTTGGTGCCGTGCTTTATGAATTCGGTATACTGAATCTCGTGGGTGTATTTTTCGTTGTCGAGGTGGGCGTCTATGCCTTGTTGTATCTCCTTCTGCCTTTCTACTCCCGATTTGGGGTTGATGATAAACACTACGTGCTTTTTGTTCATAGTATCTGGGCTTTGAGGCTGAGGTCCATGCTTACGGCGTGGTGGATGATGGCGCCTACGGATATATAGTCGACACCGGTGCGGGCGTAGGCGACGATATTGCTGAGATTGATACCACCTGATGCTTCTGTTTCGTATTTATTGCCTATGAGGGCTACAGCTTCTTCTATCTGTTCGGGGGTGTAGTTGTCGAGCATTATGCGGCTTACGTTGCCGGTGGCGAGGACCCGTTTTACGTCGTCTATATTGCGGGTCTCTACTTCTATGGCCAGGTTCAGGTTGTTGGCTTTCAGGTATTCGTTGGTTTGTGTGATAGCTTTTTCTATGCCGCCGCAAAAGTCGATGTGGTTGTCTTTGAGCATCACCATATCGTAGAGGCCCATGCGGTGGTTTACGCCGCCGCCTATGTGTACGGCTTCCTTTTCGTAAGCGCGAAAGAGGGGGGTGGTTTTGCGGGTATCGAGTATTTTTGTGGGGTAGCCTTTTATGGCGTCTACGTATTGGTGGGTGAGCGTGGCTATGCCACTCATGCGCTGCATACAGTTGAGCACCAGGCGCTCGGCCTTGAGTATGGTGTGCACACTGGCGCTTACCTCGAAGGCTGTTTCGCCAATGGCTACGGTGTCGCCGTCTTTTTTGTTGAAGGTGATCACTGCGCCGGGCTCCAGGTAGGTGAATATCTGCTCAGCGAGCGCCAGGCCGGCTATTATGCCATCTTCTTTTATCTTCAATATGGCCTTGCCGCGGGCACCGGGCGGGATACTTGCCAGTGTGGAGTAGTCGCCTGTTCCAATATCCTCTGCGAGTGCGGCTTCAATAAAATCGTGGTTGCTCAATGATATTATATTTAAATGGTGGGCAAAATTAAGAAAATGTGATGTAGGGAATAATAATTTATTATTAAGAGCCTCTCCCGGCCTCTCCGAAGGAGAGGTGAAGTTGCGTAGGTGCGAGATAGCTATGCTGATGTATGTAGGAAAATCGGGTAATTATGCCTTGTCAAGTATAATTATGTAAATTTGGCCCCGATGTATCGTAGCTTAATAGCCATTGTTGTTGCCAGTTGTGTTTTTGCAGGGTGCCTGCCTGCGCCTTATGTGTATCAAAAAGAGATAGTGATACCGCAAAATAACTGGACGTATGCCTTTAAGCCGTCATTCGCCATAGATATTACTGACACTACGGTGGGGTACCAGCCGTTTTTCGTGATCAGGCATACACAGGCATACCCGTATTGCAATTTGTGGGTGTGGGTATACATAAAAGCGCCGGGAGACAGCGTGGAGCGGAAGGAAAGGATGAATGTGGTAATGGCTGAGGCCACTGGCAAATGGCTGGGCCGCGGTATGGGTGAGATATATGAGCAACGGTTGCCCATAAAGTTTAGCGACTCTGTACGGTTTGACAGGAAGGGCACTTACAAAATAACTATGGAGCAGAATATGCGCATAAACCCACTGCCAGAGGTGCTGAATATAGGGTTCAGGCTGGAAAAGAAGGGACATTATTAATTGGAGGGTGTTGTAATAATTGGCAAATGATGAAACGAATAAGTGCGTTGGTATTACTCCTGTCTTGCTTTATACTTACTTCCTGTAATTTTAATAAGCAGATATTGCGGCCGGGCAAACTGCAGGCCAACACTAAGAAGCTGTACCGGAAGGTAGCCAGGACCGATGATAGCGGCCATGTGCATGTAGATACTACCCAGGTCATAAATATAGGGGAGCATTATCAGCCTACGTTTACAGATATCAAGGGTAATCCTTTAAACCTTGACTATACGGTAGAAAGCGTGTTGTTTAAAAACGATGCGGGCACGATACTGAATGGCTGGATGATAAAACCCAAAAATGCAGCGCCAAAGATAACCTTGCTGCTGCTGCATGGCATACGTGGCAATGTGGTCAGAGAGTCGGTAAAGGGGATAGCGCTGGCGGAGCAGGGTTACCAGGTGTTTATGCCCGATTATAGCGGCTTTGGTTTTTCAGAAGGTAAGGCTACGCGTGGTAATGTGCCACGCGATGCTGAGGCGGCGCTAGTATACCTGCACGGCAGGGCCGATGTAGCTAATACTCACCTGCTTATCTACGGGCAGTCTATGGGTGCGCATTTTACACCTGAGGTCGCTTTGAGCGATCCTTCGTTGGCAGAGGGTATGATAATGGAGGGTGGCTTTGAATCGTGGAAGGCAGAGGCGGCATACCATGTAGGGACTTTTGGATTTGCGGCGCGCCTATTTGTAAAAGAAGACTACAATGTAAAGAAAACCCTGAAAAAGTATGGCAAGCCTGTGCTGGTGATACATAGCAACGGAGACGATGTAGTGCCGATAAGCATGGGCCGGAGAATATATACTGACGCCAAAGACCCGAAAGCCTATTTTGAAATATCTAAATGCCATGTGTGCGGCCCACTCTACTACGCAGATAAGATCAGCGAAAAAATAAAGGAAATGGTGAAGGAGTAAGTAGGGCGTGTTTAGATTGGCATGAGATTAGTGTTTAGGAATAATAAAAGGCATTAATGCCCCGGATGATCATCCTTAAAAATAACTGAGCATGCGTTTTTTCACTTCGGTACATCTCCTGTTGCTTACCTACATTATCACCGCGCTGGTGTTTTGGGAGATGAGCCTGCAAAAGCAGAGCGGGCTGATCTATGAGCAGGAGGTGATCACCCTAAAAAGCCAGGTAGATAGTGTGCAAACACCGGCCATATACAACGAGAAGATGGCGACACTCAAGCACCAGCTTTCTTTGCGCACAAGCCAGTATGTAGGTGAGGGCACTACGTTTCTTTTGGTGATACTTATCGGGGCTTTTGTGGTGTATACTTCTTTTGTGCGGCGTATCACCCTATCGCGGCAGCAAAACAACTTTATGCTCTCGGTAACGCATGAGCTTAAATCGCCCATAGCGGCCATGAAACTAAACCTGCAAACACTGGAAAAACACCAGCTGAATGAAGATAAGCGGATGCAACTACTGAGCCGCTGCATAAAAGAAGCAAACCGGCTAAATGACCTGTGCAACAACATACTGATAGCATCGCAGATAGAGGGGCGGCAATACAAGCAAACAAGGGAAACCATAGACCTCTCTGAAATGCTGGAAACTCTGGTAAATGACTACGCCACCCGCTACCCGCGCAACTTTGAAACGGATATAACTCCGCGCTGCAAGATATTTGGAGACAAGATGATGCTGCAGATGGCTATTACCAACCTGCTGGAGAACGCAGTGAAATATACCCGCGCCGACAGGCCCATAGCCATAACGCTGCACACAAAGCAAGACAATGCCGTAGTGCAGATAAAAGACCAGGGCGATGGTATACCTGATGCCGAAAAGAAGAAGATATTCAATAAGTTTTACCGGATCGGTAATGAGGAAAGCCGAAAATCGAAAGGTACAGGACTTGGGCTTTATCTTACTAATAAGATCATATTGCAGCACAAGGGGCGCATTACTGTTAAAGACAATGTGCCTTCCGGCGCTATATTCGAAATATGCCTGCCACTGGAATAATTACCTGAAATAGAAAAGACGGCATGCTTGCCGTCTCTACCAATATTTATTTGCTGTGAGTGCACTATTATGGCACTTCCACCACATTCAGTATCTCGTTAAGTATTTGCTCGCTGGTCACGTTTTCAGCTTCAGCCTCGTAGGTAAGGCCTATACGGTGGCGCATAACATCGTGGCAAATGGCCCGTACATCCTCTGGTATCACATAACCCCTGCGCTTAATAAAGGCGTATGCCTTGGCTGCCAGCGCCAGGTTGATGCTGGCACGTGGCGACCCACCATAGTTGATAAATGGCTTTAGCTTGCCCAACTTATACTCTTCGGGGAAGCGGGTGGCAAATACTATGTCGAGTATATACTGCTCTATCTTTTCATCCATATATACCTCGCGCACCAGATGGCGTGCTTTCATTATGGCTTCTGTAGTTACCACGGGGCTTATTTTAGCCATGCCGCCCGGGTTCAGGTTTGTACGGATGATCTGGCGCTCCTCTTCCTTTTTAGGATAGGTGATCACTATCTTCAGCATAAAGCGGTCTACCTGGGCTTCAGGCAGCTCGTAGGTACCTTCCTGCTCTATAGGGTTTTGAGTGGCCAGGACCAGGAAGGGTTCTTCCAGCTTGTAGGTATTATCGCCTATGGTTACCTGCCGTTCCTGCATGGCTTCCAGCAGGGCGCTCTGCACTTTTGCGGGGGCGCGGTTGATCTCATCGGCAAGTATAAAGTTGGCGAAGATAGGCCCCTTGCGCACCGCAAACTCATGTGCCTGCGGGTTGTATACCATAGTGCCCAGCACATCGGCCGGCAAAAGGTCTGGCGTAAACTGTATACGAGCGAAACGGGCATGTATAGCAGATGCCAGCGATTTTATAGCCAGTGTTTTTGCGAGGCCGGGTACTCCCTCAAGCAATACGTGGCCATTAGCCAGCAAGCCTATCATCAGGCGCTCTACCATTACCTTTTGGCCTACCACTGCCTTATTCAGCTCCATGGTCAGCAGGTCTATAAATGCGCTCTGCTGGTGTATGCGCTCATTCAGCTCCCGGATGTCAACAGATGAAGATATTTCCATACAGTTTTAAAAATAGTTTTACAAAAATCAAAAGTAAAAAGGAAATAGAAAAACAGCTAAATAAAAAAGCAGTTTTAACTTTTTTTAAAAAGGGAAGGTAATCCTATATTTTCACTATCGGGGACATTAGAGGGGCTATTGTCATTATTGCCTTAATTTCGCGTTTTAATATTAAGTACACAAATACGGATAGAAGGGGGAACAATATGGAAGATTTTGAACAACGCTGGGCAGATACTGAAAAGATACTGGAGGAGCGCTTCGGCAAAGTGCCTGATATAGAAGGCATCCTTTTTTTGATAGGGGTGAATGAACTGGGTAAGCTGCCGCGCAAGAAATTCTCGAAAGAGCAAAAGCAGGACCTGATGCATATAGCCGTATGCACGTTGCTGTGCCAGCGTGGTTATTATGAATACGTGGGCAGGGATGCCGATAACTGGCCCCATTTCAACGAGCTGAAGCATATGGACCTGACTGGCATAGGCGAGCAGGAAAGGATGCTTAAGGAGTGTATGGTGCGCTATTTTGAATAAAGACTCTGTGGAGAGATCCGTTTATTGAAAACTACTGTTTTGTAAATTTCTTTGTTACTAGAACCTGGCCACTATTGTTAGCAAGCCTTGCGAAGTAAATGCCTGACGGAAGGTTATTGATATCCAGGTTGGCACTGGTGTTAGCCGTTACTTTATATACGCTCATTACTTTACCTATAATGTTGTACACTGCTATGCTTTTTATGTCAGCACTGGCATCATAAACAATGTTCAATTCGTTTTGTGCGGGATTAGGGTAAATAGTGGCTTCGCTTGTTCTTTGCAGGCCCCGTATGCCCGATGTTGTGCCGGCAGCTGTAATGTAGGTTTGGCTTGCCGAGTCTGCGGGGATAGCCGGGTTATGCATCATTACAGTAAGGTAATATATGCCGGTGGATGGAACTGATGCAAGGTCTAATATAACCCTGTAGGTATTTGATCCGGGTATATACGGGCCTGAGCTTTCTGTTGTAGCTGAAGGCCAGAGATAGTCTGCGTAATGACATACATCAACATCGCAAATGGCGCTGCCCGGAATCCACCCTGCGGGGAAATTAGTGGCCGCTATTTTCCAGTTCACATTAATTGGGGCCGCTGTCAAGTTAATAACGCTATTGGTTATATCTGTATCACTTCCCGGTGTTATGTAAACGGTATCGTACGCTACAGTGAATGATTGCCCATGTAGTGAGCCGCAAAAAAGTAAACAAACGGCAAATACTGCATATAAGTGCTTCATACAATTATGTTGTCTATGCAATATAATAAAAAAATTATTTAACTGCATTCAATTCCTGATATAAAACAAAAAGGAGAAACCAGCCGGTTTCTCCTTTTTAATATTTCTAAAGAATAGTCTATTGTTTTGTAAACTTCCTGGTTACTACCACGCCACCACGTGAATTCATCAGCCTTACAAAGTAAATACCTGATGAGAGATTGCTGATGTCTAAGTTAGCGCTGTTATTTGCAGTTACTTTATACACGGTCACAAGCTTACCGATAATGTTGTATACTGCTATGTTTTTCACGTCGGCATTAGCGTCATAAACTATGTTTACTTCGTCTTTTGCAGGGTTAGGGTAAAGCACTACATCATCGGTTGATCTTGTAACAGGGGTAACGCCGGTAACACCATTAGATATAATGAAAGTTACGCGCCTTGAATAAGGAGGAGTAAGGCTATGGTCATCTATCTGCACCGTTACCCAGTGTATGCCAGTGCTTGCAGTAGGCAGGCTCAGGGAGAGGTCGAAGGTCATGGAAGAATCAATCAGGTAAGGAGCCGTGGTAATTGTGGTGCCTACCTGTGTTGTATTATTCCATAAAGAGGTATCCCCCACATTGTAGCGGCATACATTGTTGTCGCAAATACCGAATGCTGATTGTGTCAGCCAGTCGGCAGGGAAGTTGGTGCCTATAACTGTCCACTTCAACACTAAGCCGGGATGGGACGCCGATACATTTTTAATAAAGTCTGTAGCGCCTGGTACAGCACCTAATGAGTTTGCCGAGGCATATATTGTATCAGAAGCAGAAGCTAATACAAACGTTTGGGCTGAAGCGCGGCCCCCAAACATTGTTAGCACTAAACCTGACAGGAGTAAAATCTTTTTCATGTTTTCAATCTTTACCCATGCAAATTACACATTAATTTATTTCCCACCAAATAAAATAAAGGCATTATTATGACAAATTTGCTAAAAATGTTATAAAAAAAAGGGAGGCAATTCGCCTCCCTTTTTTTTATTAATTATACACAATGATTATTTAACCACTGATAATTTTTTAACGGTAACTGACTCTCCGTTTGTGATCTTTACGTTATACACACCGGCAGCAAGGCTGGCAGTAGGAACTTCGATTTTGTCTGTTCCTGCATTTACATGCTGGCTGATAGTACTTACTATGCGGCCCATAACATCAGAAACCTCTACCTGTATAGTAGCTTCGTCAGACAGGTTGAAGTTCAGGTTAGCCATGTCTCTGGCCGGGTTAGGATAGATAGCAACGTTATCTTCCAGGTTAACCTGCGCAACTGCTGTAGAGTTTGCAAATTTGATATTGTCAAGATAGATACTCATACCTGTGCTGGCAGTAGCTGGATTTTTACCTTCGATAGCTATCATCAGGTTTGAGTTTGCGTAAGCACCTATTGGAGCGCTCATGTGTTTCCACTGCGTAGCAGCTGTAGGCACGAACCAATTTGTTGCAACATCCGGGGCCGTTTTAAGAGCTGCGCCACCTACTGCCCATGCAGTCTGATAAGATCCGCCGCAATCTGTAGATACTAACACTTTCAGGCTATCTGTAGCTGGAGCGCCAGTGCGGGCCGCATATGCTACATCGAATTGTAAAGTTTCGTGTGTAAGGCCGGTTGTGTTATAGTTACCATATAGGAATGGTATAGCGTAATTGTGGTTAACAGAGGCGGCAGTATTATGAGACGCATCATAATCATCTAACAACAGAACAGTGTCAGGAGAAGAACCAGAAGGGCCTGTAACATCGAGGCTTGAACCCGGGCTAGATGGGTTATTCATTGCAGAAGCAACTGTAGCAAAACCGTTTGGCTCTAAGAATATATATTTATCGCTAAGGGTAGCAGATGCAGAGAAGTCTTCAGTGTATGGTATTGCCTGTGCATTTGCAGCATCGTATATAGAGAAAGTGCTGCCGGTAAATGCATCATTTGCCGGGTTAATATCGCCGGGTACAGAAACAGAAAAAGTGTAGCCTGAAAACGATGTGCCAGTGATAGGAGTTGTGAATGCAACGTTCTGATAGTCCAATGATGCAACAGAACCTGTCCATGCCTGTGTACCTACTACGGTGCCGGTACCGTCTTTAACGGTAATTGTGGCCGAAGTGATGGGACTGGTGCTATAGTTCAGGAAGCTGAGCGTAGGCGTTGCTGTACAAACAAAATAGCCTGAGCCGGTATAGGCGATAGCTTTAGCATCAAGTGATGTACCTGTAGCCGGAGGAGTAGCCGGACAGCCACTAGCAACCGCAGCATAAGCCTGGGCAGCAGTAGGCTGCTCTAAAGAATGCACCAGGTGATCACGGCAGATCATGTATACTGTAGGGAAAAAAGCAATTTGCCATGCATTGTCAAGCGCTTGTGTTCCTACAACAGGATCTGAAGATGTAGTATCGTCTATTATAGGATAGCCTGTATGTGCTGTCCAGTCGCCCTGGGAAGATGTAGCATACGGTGTTTCAACTGAGGCGCTGCCTGCCGTTGCACCTGCGGTGTTATACAATTCTGCAAGGTGGCTTGTAGGTTCGCCCTGAACAAATAATACCACAACGTCGTTTGTACTAGTTGAGTAAACACCGGGCTGGCCTAACGGGCCGTGTTTTGCATACAATGTATCCAGTGCGCCGCTGTTGTGATAATTCCAGCATGGGTTGCACCATGTAGCCGAAATGTCGATAAATACAGTCTTACCGGCATTAAGATCGTCATACAGGTGGTGCACGTTACCGTGAATATCTGTAAGCGTAAAATCCGGGAACACCGTTCCGTCGGTAAGCTGGGCACTTGCTGTTGCCGCAATGCCGGCAACTGCCATTAAACTGAGTAAAATCTTTTTCATTTTTTTTAGTTTTTAGTTTTAAATATTAAATAGTTATTAAGAAGACGAGACTCACGAAATTATGAAAAAATAATACAAAAAGTCAAAAATAAAAATTAGGTAACTACCTCTTATACGCACCAATTATCATACCAAATATTCTTAAATATTCTTAATTGGATGTTTTTTTTGAAAAAAAGATAAATTTCCCGCAAATATTAACCCCAAAAGAAAGGCCTGGCTCCAAAAAATGAAGCCAGGCCCTTTAAAATATTAATTATCATTATTTTACAACAGATAAATGCTGTGTATTTGTACCACCGTCTGTATGAACAAGCACATTATAAACACCTGTTGCCAGTGACTGTGTGCTTATATTAAGTGTGTGCGCACCGGCAGTCATTACTTCGCTGGCTACTACGCTTAAAGTACGGCCCAGCTCGTCTACTACTGATACCTGTACATTTGTTTGGCCGGAAAGGGTGAATGAAAGAGTGGCATTGTCTTTAGCAGGGTTAGGATAGATGGTAACTGCAGATGATGCAGGAGCTGCAACCTGGTTTACCGCGACTACAGAAGCAACACGGATGTCATCTACATAAAGGTTATTCCCGAAATCACTCGTACCCCTCAGTGCAACTATAGAGCCTGCGGCAACTGATGATAAGTCCTGGCCTTCTTGCCTCCATTGTGTTGCTGTAGGAGTGAATGCAGAAGTGATAGCTGCTGCAGTGCTCAGGTCAGAGCCTGATTTGCTCCAGATAGAAGTCCAGTTCAAACCGCAATCAGATGAAGTAACCACTTCAAGCATATCGTTTTCTGTGCTGTACTGTGCATATGCTACCCAAAAAGTAAGGAGTGTATGTGCACCAATTGCAGGGGTTGGCAATATGATAAAGTTTGCTTCGCCACTTGGGTAATCGTAGTTATCGTGCTTCACTGCTTTGCTGCCTGTAGCATGATTTGGAGCTGATGCAGACTTAAAGTTCTCACCATTGCCGTTTGCATCAAATAATGCCCAGCTTGCAGGTAATGCACTTTCAAAATCTGTGGTCAGGGGCAATGCACTGGCGGTAGTAGACTGTACTAGCATAACAGTGGTAGCGCCATTGTTGATCGTATTGATGTCATTTAAGCCGTTAGGCACAGCAATAGAATCATAGATAGTATGGGCACCGCTGGCAACGGTAACAGCTGGAAGGGTGAAATCTGTTGTTGCGCCTGTAGCCAGCGAGCCGGTCCATGGCTGCGACATCATAGTACCACCATCTACCTGGTAGTATATAGTGGCGGATGTAATAGTAGCAGCGGCAGTGTTAGTGATCTTTACACTAGGAGCTATAGAACCTGAAGTACCTGTTACGCAATTTGTGCTTGGCTGGTTGCCTATAGCCACATCATACGGTATAGTTAAAATAGGTGTTTGTCCTGCTTGTGCTATGTTCTTATTGCCGTCGTCCTGCAGCCATACCACCATGTATGGCGATTGGCTTTTGTCTACATACGCAGGTACCCTGCCGGCTATGGTGTAGGTATGAGATTCGCCGGCCGCCCATGTGGCTGGCATTGCAGATCCGTTTACATCAGGATACATTTGCTGCACCACATTTTCAAAATGTGTTTCGCCATTTGTACCCGGAGATGATGCAAAATCATTTGTTTGTATCAGTGCCACGCGCAACTTAGGAGTAGTGCCGCTCCAGCCGGTAGACCCTGCAGTAATTGTTACCGTGGTTATAACCGAGTCGTAAGTGCTGCTCCATACGCTTGTTAGTGGCGAGAATGTAAAGGAATCTGCCCGTGCTGCTTCCGCATCTATATCGGCCTGTACAAAATAGCCCGGGTGGCCTGGGTCACCCGCTGTAGGATCTGGAACATTGCCATCGTAACGGCCATATGGAGCGAATGGTACCGCATAGTAAGCATCGCGCGAGGTATATATTGCAGTAGTACGGTTGCAATAAAATCCTGCAGTTGGTATAGGCACCATATAAGAAATGTGTATCAGCTTGGTTGGGTTAGTTCCGCCGTCGCATAAACTCCAGAAAGTTGGGTTTGTAGAGGCACAGGGAGGGCAATTTTCTCCCGTAAATTCTTCGTGCAGTGTCATACGTGTCTGGGCATTGGCAGCCATTGCACACATGGCAGCACCCATTAAGCTAAGTACAATTTTTTTCATTTCAATAAATTTTTTGGTTACCACATTTTGAGGCTAGTTGCAAATTAGGAAAATTATTAACACAAAAGTAATTTTTCAATTAATATATTTTGAAAGGCCGACTATGAGTTTTTGCTGAGCAAACATCTTAACAAACGGCAGAATTATTTTTGATTTAATTTTGCCGCATGTCAAATTTCAGGTTTGGTGGCTTACAGCAGATACCCATGGTTGTAAGGAACCTTATTATTATCAACGTCCTGGTTTATCTGTTCACGTATACTTTAGGCCTCAGGGGCATAGACCTCAACGATTACCTGGCGCTGCATTACTGGCAGTCACCATTGTTCCGCTGGTGGCAGATATTCACCCACATGTTCATGCACGGCAGCATCAGCCACATATTCTTCAATATGTTCGCGCTATGGATGTTCGGCAGGATACTGGAAGATGTATGGGGCCCGCGCCGCTTTCTTATATTCTACCTCGTTTGCGGCTTAGGCGCTGCATTTTGCCATTTGGGGGTTTTAACCTTTGAGTACACCCGCTTTCACGATGCTTTTATGCACTACCAGCAAAACCCTACATTTGTAGAGTATGCGCAGTTTATCAGGCACCATAACCTGGCCGATGACCCGATACTGACCAGGATACTCAACTTCTGGTCTGCAAACAAGGACTGCGGCGACTGTGCCTCTACTTCTATTTTAAGGATCAATGCCTATTATTCTGCCATGATCAATGAAGCCACGGTGGGCGCTTCGGGTGCTATTTTCGGGTTGCTTTTTGCATTTGGGTATTTGTTTCCTAATACAGAGCTGTATATCTATTTCATTCCTATCCCCATTAAGGCTAAGTACTTTGTTGCGGGGTATGCGCTCATAGAGCTTAGCCAGGGCCTGTACGCCTCTGCGGGCGACAACATAGCGCACTTTGCCCACCTGGGCGGTATGCTCTTTGCTTTCATATTGTTAAGAATATGGAACAATAAGATACGCAACCGCTTTTATTAATAACTTTAAGCTAATTACATTTCCCTTTTAATGAGTACAAGGCAAAAAAGATCAGCGCTATCCTACATTCCAGGCTTTACCAATAATGCAGTGCTACAGCTGATACTTGCATCAGGAGTCTGTTTCGCGATACTTGGGCTGAGCTGGGCAACGATCAAGATCATTTACGTAGGCGACGAAACACCTTTTAATCAATACTTCATAGGTGGTGTAGCGCTGCCTGCCCTTTCTGAATTTAAGACTCACTGGTGGACTATTCTTACTTATGGCTGGTTTCACTTCAGTGGCTTCTTTGAGTTGCTGAGCAATATGCTATGGTTATACTGTTTTGGCTCTGTGGTACAGATGCTGGTAGGGCACAGGCAGGTAATACCCCTATATGCATATTGTCTGGTGGTGGGTGGGGCTTTTTACCTGCTATGCCAGTTCTTCCCGGTTTCTGTTCCGCATACTGTAGGCATCCTCGGCTCACGGGCGGGGTTGATGGGTATGGCTACAGCCGCTTTTGTGCTTACCCCTAAATACCGGTTTTACCTTACCGAAACCTTTAGCATACCTATAAGTGTGGTGGCGGGGGTATTTACGGTGCTTATGGTTCTTGGTTCTGGTTTTTACTGGCCGGTTATCGCTATGCTTGCAGGCGGCTCGCTTATGGGCCTGGGGTATGTGAAACTGCTGCAGGCAGGCTACAGGCCCGGCGAATGGATGTATAGCTTCACAGCCAAAGTAGAAGGCCTGGTGACACCTAATGAAAAGGCTATACAAAACAGGAATAATAAAAGGAACGGGGGTAATAATAGCTATGAACCTAAGAATGGTGTTTCTCAAAGGCGTATAGATGACATACTGGATAAGATCAATCAAAAAGGCTATAACTCCCTTTCTGCAGAAGAAAAAGACGTATTAATGCGGGCAGCAAAGGATAATTAAAAATATTCATTAAGTTTGTATTCAAACGACAACCATGTCATATACAGCGAACATAGAAATAAATAACCTCCGGCATACCCCATACCTCTCCGGGCTGTGTTGTTGTTCCTGTTGTTAGCAGCTCACCATTGTTTACTGCTTCTTAATTCACTTCCGTTTCTTTAATTATTTTTACATCCGTTTTTGAGCAGTTTTTATACAAAACAGCCAAAGCACAATTTTAAATAGCTATGTCCGAACTTCATTTTCATAATTCATATACCCGCCAGAAAGAAAAGTTTGAATCCATAACCCCCGGCTACGCCGGCCTGTATGTGTGCGGCCCTACCGTATCGGGTGAGTCTCACCTGGGCCATGCGCGTCCGTACATTACATTCGATGTGGTGCAACGCTACCTGAAACACCTGGGCTATAAAGTGCGCTATGTGCGCAATATTACCGATGCAGGGCACTTTGAAGAAGAAGGCCGGGACGCGGTAGACAAGGTAGGCGAAAAGGCAAAGCTGGAAAAGCTGGAGCCTATGGAGATGGTGCATAAATACACCACGCTCTACCACCAGGGTATGCGCCTGTTCAACTGCGACGACCCATCTATAGAGCCTACAGCTACCGGCCATATAGTGGAGCAGATAAGCATGATACAGACCATCATAGAAAAAGGTTATGCCTACGAGGTAAATGGCTCTGTATACTTTGATGTAAAGAAATACGCCGAAAGCTACCCTTACGGAAAGCTCTCTGGCAGGGTGCTTGAAGACCAGCTGGAAACTACCCGTGAACTTGACGGGCAGGACGAAAAACGCAATAAAGTAGACTTTGCGCTATGGAAAAATGCCCCGCCGGAACATATACAGCGGTGGATAAGCCCATGGGGCGAAGGTTTCCCCGGTTGGCATATAGAATGCTCGGCGATGAGCAGTAAGTACCTTGGCGAAACGTTCGACATACACGGCGGCGGCATGGACCTGATGTTCCCGCACCACGAAAGCGAGATAGCACAATCTACTATAGTTCACGGCCACGCCCCGGTGCGCTACTGGATGCACAACAACATGATCACCATCAACGGTAAGAAGATGGGCAAGAGCTATAACAATGTGATCAAGCTGTCTGAGCTGTTTAGTGGCAATCATCCGTTGCTGGAGCAGGCCTATCATCCTATGGTAGTGCGCTTCTATATTTTGCAAACGCATTACCGCAGCACACTCGATTTTGGCAATGAGGCACTGCAAGCCTCTGAGCGTGCATTTCGCAGGTTGTGGGAAGCATACGAGATACTGCAAAAGCTGGAGCATCCCGGCAATACGATAGCAGAAGATGCTGAGCTGGACAAACAGGTAACCACCTGGATCAATGAATGTGCAGATTTCATGAACGATGACTTTAACACTGCCAAGGTCATTGCCAATCTTTTCGAACTGGCACCGGTGATCAATGGCATAAAAGGCGGGCAGGTAAAGCACGGCGCAATTGCCGCAGATACTTTTGCCAGCCTGAAAACTGCATTTAAAACATACCTTGTAGATATACTGGGTATGCAACCCATGCTGGCGCAGCAAAGCGGCAAGCTGGACAATGTACTGTCATTATTAATAGAGATAAGGACAGACGCCAAGAAAAGGAAAGACTTTGCCACATCAGACCAGATCAGGAACAAACTACTGGAAGCAGGCATACAACTGAAAGATGAGAAGGATGGTACGGTGTCTTATACAATAGAATAATAAGATTTGGCGATGTACCACACCTTTTTCGGGTGTGGCACATCTATCTAAAGTAATTGGTGGCTCTATTTCTTACCTTTGTTCAATATATAAATAGCTATGGGACTGATATATGCCGACGTTGAATTAATAAATGGGGAAGATCTTGTTCTATCCCGTAAGCATATTATAGGTGAAGAAGAAGTAAAACGAATGACGGTAAGCATGCTTGTAGACACAGGCGCTTATATGCTGGCTATTAATGAAAATATACAGGAACAATTGCAATTGCCTGTAGTAGAAAGAAGGAAAGCACAACTCGCCAACGGAACCATAGCAGAGTATGATGTAGTGGCCCCGGTAGAGTTACGATTTAAAAACAGGGCAACAACCTGCCGTGCTATGGTGCTTCCCGGAGATAATGAGCCTCTTCTCGGCGCCATACCGCTTGAAGACATGGACGTACTGATACATCCCCAACGGCAAGAGTTGATTGTAAACCCCGATCATCCTTATTTTGCACAGATGAAGATGAAATAGCACCTAACTCTTTATTAACATAAACACCTTACCAGATGTCCCACACCTTTTTTCGGTGTGGGACATCTGCTTTTTTGCCGAACGTTAAAAAGCACACACCATATACTCTACATCACAGCAGTACAGATTTGTTCTATATCTTTGCCGCCTGATTAAAAGCTTTCAGCATCTTCGAAAGCAATAGCTAACCAATGAAGAAAATATCAAGGCTGTTAAAATACCTCGCAGACTATAAAGGCCAGATAGCCCTTTATTTTACTGCCAACCTGCTCGGCATTTTATTTGGCCTTTTTTCATTGACCATGCTGGCGCCGGTATTGCAGGTGCTGTTTAAACCCACAGACACAGTTGTAAATAGAGATAGCCTCCTCGGCAAATTCTCAGGCTTTATTCATGATATTGTGCAGGCACAGGGCCCAATGGCTGCCCTTGCCGATGTGTGCATAGCAGTAGTAATATTCACTATTCTCAAAAACCTGTTTCTATACATATCGCTTTACATACTCAATCCCTTGCGCAATGCCATACTTCGCAGATTGCGCGATGACATTTTTACCAAAACACTATCACTGCCCATAGGCTTCTTTACCGAGGAAAGAAAAGGCGACCTCATATCGCGCATGACCAATGATATCAATGAGGTGGAGCTATCTATTATGGGCGTGCTTGAAGTATTTATACGCGAGCCGCTCACCATCATCTTTTACATAGGCACCATGGTGTTTATGAATTACCAGCTCACCCTTATCCTTTTATTTGTGTTGCCCATTGCCGGCCTTATCATTGGGCGCATCAGTAAGTCGTTAAGAAAATCCTCAAACATAGCCCAGGAACAACTCGGCAATATGCTGGGGGTAATAGACGAGACCCTGGTAGGCATGCGCGTAGTAAAAGCTTTCAATGCCGAAACACACCAGCACCTGCGCTTCATGCGCATCAACAACCTGCTCTTCCGCACCCGCAACCGTATTGCGGCGCGCAAAGAACTGGCCTCCCCGCTATCTGAAACCATGGGTGTGATAGTGGTAGCCATAATACTATGGGTAGGTGGTAAAATGGTATTCTCAGGCAGCGGTTTTAGTGGCGAATGGTTTGTTACCTACATTGCGCTGTTCAGCCAGATCATCAACCCATTTAAAAACTTATCCTCTGCATTTTACAACGTGCAAAAAGGCACCGCAGCTCTTGATAGAATAGAACACCTGCTTGGTGTGGAAAACACAATAAAGGAATTGCCCGATGCTATGCCTGTATACTCGTTCTCAGATAGCATTACCTTTAAAAATGTAGGCTTTGCTTATGGCGACAAAAAGATACTACAGGGCATAGACCTGGAAATAAAGAAGGGTAAGATGATAGCCCTTGTAGGTGCATCGGGCGCAGGTAAGTCTACACTGGTAGACCTCATACCCAGGTTTCACGATGTTACCAGTGGAGAGATACTGATAGATGGCGTGAACATCAAAGACTGTAAGCTGGATGACCTTCGCCGCCTGATGGGCGTGGTAAGCCAGGACCCTATATTATTTAACGACAGCATCTACAACAACATCACCCTGGGCACAGGTGGCGCTACACAAGAGCGTGTGGAAGATGCCGCGCGTATTGCCAATGCTGATAACTTCATTAAGCAGAAAGACGGTGGCTACCAAACAGTAGCGGGCGATAGGGGGGCAAGGCTCAGCGGCGGCGAACGCCAGCGCATAACTATAGCAAGAGCAGTATTAAAAAACCCACCGATCCTTATACTAGATGAGGCTACCTCGTCGCTCGATACAGAGAGCGAGCGTATAGTGCAAGACGCCATAAACAAGCTCATGCAAAACCGCACCTGTGTCGTTATTGCCCATCGCCTTTCTACCGTGCAGAATGCTGATGAGATAGTAGTAATGGAGCAAGGCAAGATAATGGAGCGTGGCACTCACGCATCGCTGCTGGAGAAAGGTGGCATCTACAAGCGTCTCGTAGATATGCAACAGGTGAAATAAGATTAGCTGATGTGATGATTAGCTCATTAGTTGATGCTCGTATTGAGTGCATTTGGGTAACTTATTCAGAGATCTTTAAGCTATTAGCTAATCAGTAAAACAAGCCAAACATGGATCATCAGCTAATCATAAACGCAGGCCATCAGCTAATAAGCTAATCATCACATCAGCTAATCAATTTATACCCATAAAATCGGAATAAAAAAAATTTATCTGAATATTCCGTTCCCATATATTTGCATACAAACTTATTGTACATGAACAAGATCCTTGTTACGGGCGGATGCGGCTATATAGGTGGCCATACCATTGTGGATTTGATACAGAACGGATTTGAAGTTATCTCTGTCGACGACCTTTCGAAAGGCTCCCTGAAAATGCTCGATGGCATAGAGAAAATAACCGGCAAACGTGTGAAGAACTACAAGGTAGACCTCTGCAACCTCGACGATACCGAAGCCATATTTCTTGAGAATTCCGATATAGTAGGTGTTATACATTTTGCAGCATACAAGTCGGTGCCGGAGTCTGTGAAAGAACCTCTTGGCTACTTCCGCAATAACTTCAATTCGCTCATCAACATACTGCAGTGCGCTGAGGAGTTCGATGTCAATAACTTTGTCTTCTCCTCATCGTGCTCCGTGTATGGCAATACTACGCAGCTGCCGGTGGTAGAAGAAGTCCCTTTCGCAATACCCGAGTCGCCATATGCACGTACCAAGCAGGTAGGCGAGGCTATGTGCGAAGACTTTACCAATATCAATAAGCATTTCAATACCATACTGCTGCGTTACTTTAACCCGGTAGGTGCACACCCATCGGCAGAGATAGGTGAATTCCGCGATATGGCGGAGAGCGTAGTACCTGTGATCACGCAAACCGCTATAGGCAAGCGCAACGACATGACCGTCTTTGGTACCGACTATGATACCCGCGATGGCTCTTGCGTGCGCGACTATGTGCACGTAAGCGATATAGCCAATGCCCACACCCGCGCGCTGCAGTATATTATAGACGATCGCAACAAATCGAACTGCGAGGTGTTTAACCTGGGCACCGGTAACGGCGTTACCGTGCTGGAGCTGATCAAAGCCTTCGAAAAAGTATCGGGCGAAAAGCTCAACTATAAGCTAGGCCCACGCCGCCCGGGCGATGTGGTAGAGGTATATGCCAACAACAATAAAGCCCGCACCCTGCTGGGCTGGCAAACAAAATATGGCCTCGATGAAATGATGGACACCGCATGGCGCTGGGAAAAAGCCGTAGCTGCCGCAGGCAAAAAACCGGTTGCCAGCAACTGATAACCATAGATCATGCACCGCGAAGCCCATATTTCGCATAAAATCTATTACTTTGCGGTATAGATGACTTCCGCCGTGGAAGATCTTTAAACCAGGCTAATCAAGGTACCGGAATATGAAGCGATTAATTGCAGACGTTTACAGAGTTATCTACCATGCAACCCGCGCCAAAACCTTCTCCTTAGTTTTCTCTATCACCTATATTTCGGTGCTCAATCTTATAGCGCTGTATGGGCTGGCATTTTTGCTATCGGCATGGCTGCCTACACGCGGGTTTTTAAAGCTCTATAACTTCCCCTACATCATCATTACCACGGCTGCGATGATCGTGATAGACACCTGGCTGATGACGCCCTTAAAGAACCTCTACAAAGAGCGCAAAAAGGAACCTTTTTACCCCTCCATCATTGCTTATACGGCCATGGCTATCATCCTTTTCCTGTACCTGCATTATAAAGACATGAAGTTTTAGCCGGCCAGGCGCCGGGGGCTATTCTTTATCCTCGTCCTTGTCCTTCTTAGATGGCTTGTCGTCTTCCGGCTCGTCGTCATCGTCATCATCCTTGTTCTTTTTGTGCACGGCCTTTACCGGCCCGGCTTTCTTTGGCGCCGCCTTTTCTTCCTTTTCCGGTTCATTGCTTTCCCCGGTAAACTTTACGCCCACTATCTTTTTCTGAGCCCGGTCAAACGTTACCTCGTATACATTGGTGGAGTTGTCGCCTATGTCCTGCTTTATGTAGCCTATAAGGGTTTTATTGCCCGCCTCGTCGTCCATGTCTATGGTCGTGTCTACCACGGCACTCACCTTTACAGGCATTTTATTTGCATTTTTCAGCTTAGGTATCTTCATGCGCTCATCGGTATACTCTTTCAGCGACAGCATTTGCCGGTGAAAAAGCGCATAGTCCGTCTTGTCCTTTATCCGCGTAGTCCTGGCATCCCTTTTCTCGTCTTTCTCATCCTGTTCCATTTTCTGCTTCTGGGCAATAGCAGAGGTACACAGCGTAAGGCAAAATATAAAGAAGAGCGCTATCTTTTGTTTCATATAGTTGGTGACGCCCGGTTATGCAGGCTGCGGCAAAGGTCTTAAATATTTTCTATAGTTGAGGGCACTCTGAAAGGCTGGGGAGGTGCTACCCTGTTGGGGCAGTAAGCCTGCGCTACCCTGAAAAATGAAAGCCGCTGCCGGCGCGGATCTACATGTGATTTTGGGGGAGCGGGCGGGTGTATTTTTATTTGTGTTGTGCGCTAGGGAAAACCTTTCGTTAATAAACGTGCTGGGCCTTTTGTTACCATTACAAAAGATGGGGAGGAATAGGGAGTATTTGCAAGGCTCGATAGCGCTATGGAAATGTGTAGTTGGCAATGGCGCATTTTGGTTATTATGTGTTTGCGGACAACTGGTTATGTATGTAAAACTGGGGAGGAGAACGGTATTTTTTTCTGCTCTGAAAGTGTTACGGAGTGGTTGAGTAGAAGCGCGTATGATGTGTGGTGCTATATGCTGGTTATTGTTCATGGCTGGTATTTGGATGGGAAGGTACGGGGTTTGAATCCGAGGGAAGTTGTGTTGAGCAAATCATACGAGATAATAGTTTTTAATTATTTTGTGTTTAAATTTTTGCTTAATGCATTTGCCCTCATACGAGATCTTAGAAAGAGCCGACGATTATTCTGAATATAAATTTGTTAGCAGAGGGCCAAACGGAGCTATTTTGAAACTGTTGGTTTTCAAAAAGCTATTTATAGATACAGTATACAATCTATCGCTGCTAGATGTGATGGCAGACGGATCACTGAGCGATACGCATTTTTCTAATAACAACGATCTGCGAAAAATCCTGGCTACCATTGTAGATGTTGTAATTGATTACACCGCAAAATTTCCGGACAGGCAAATCTTTTTTCAAGGCAGTGATGAGGAAGGCAAACGAATTTCTCTTTATCACAAAGCAATTTCAAGACATTTGTTTGTGCTGGAAAAGGAATTTCACATTTATGGACTTACGGATGAAGGTGCAGAAGAAGTTTTTAACCCAGCGAAGGAATATATAGCGGTTTTGGTAAAGAGGAAATAACTATTTAATTTTGTATTTATGAGCGAGGGTGCAGCAGCTAATGTCAATAGCTCTATTTTTAAAAATACTGTTATCAATAACGACCTGAAGAAATATCAGGATCACCCTCTTGTTATTAAAAAAGCGGAGAAAGCTATTGAGCTGCTAAATAAGGCGAAGAAGCTTCGTAGCTAATGCTACGTAAAGAATATCAATTCCCTTGGGAGAACTGCATCCTATTTTAATTTGTTTAGATTTTATCCCTTAATTTGCCATCTGTTTCTGAACTTTCACGGTTAGTTATAAACACGTCATTCCTCCCCCAAAAAGACCCTCATAATGAAACGCCATCAACAATACCAAAAAGACATCCCCCTTGCCCCTTCGCTCATGCACATAACCCACGCCACAAGGGGGAATACACCATCAAAATCGTTTAGTTTAAGAACCTAAATCATCTTTTTGATAACCGGCTATTGTCAAACTCTTTACAGGCTCGGCCTCCCATTTTAAAAGACCGCTACGGATCAGGGAGCCAATATCAACCGGGCCAATTATTTGTATCAATAATTTAATATGTTAGCGCCCACGGAAAAGCATTTCATTATTACACATCGCCAATTGATCATTAACAATTAACCATTACACCGGGTCTACATCAAAGATCACCTGCACATTTGTATTTCCGCGCTTGGCAAGTATATGTTGCTTCTCTGCTTTAAGGAAGGCCTTTAAAGCATCGAGCGCCTTATTATCGCGCTGGCACTTTATCCATATCTCGTGCAGGTAGTAGTTGCGCACCCGTGGCACTATTGCCGGGCCGGGCCCCTGCACCGCTATTCCGGGGTAAGCTTTCAAAACTTCAGCCAGCATAGCTGCAGCGGCTATGGCTTTAGGCTCGTCCGGGTGTTTAAAAGTTATCTTAATAAGGCGGCTAAAGGGTGGGTAAGCAAAATGCTCCCTATACCTTATCTCCTGGGTGTAAAAGGAATGGACATCGTGGTCTTTTACCCATTGCAGCACGGGGTGCTGCACATTGTAAGCCTGTATCAGCACCCTGCCATCGCCATCTACCCTGCCTGCCCTGCCACTTACCTGTTCCATCAGCTGAAAAGCGCGCTCATTCACCCTGAAGTCGGGGTAGCTAAGCAGGCTGTCGGCACTAAGTATACCCACCAGCGATACCGAAGGAAAGTCCAGACCCTTTACTACCATCTGGGTGCCCACCAGTATATCTACCTTGCGTTTCTCCAGCAGGTCCAGCAGTTCGGTCATGCTATGCTTGCCACGCATACTGTCTACATCCATCCGCGCCACACGGGCATTGGGGAATATCGTTTGCACCTCTTCTTCTATCCGTTCTGTACCAAAGCTCTTGCTTATCAGTTTGGTACTGCCGCACTGCGGGCAACTCTGCATCACCGCTGCCTTAAGGCCACAATAGTGGCAGTGCATTTTATCCGTGCTTTTATGGTAAGTAAGCGATACCGCGCAGTTCTTGCACTGCGGCACCCAGCCGCATACCGTACATAGCTGAAAGGGTGCATACCCCCGCCTGTTCTGGAACAGTATCACCTGCTTGCGCTGCTGCAAGGCCTCCAGTATGGCCTGCTGCAGTTCCGGCGTCAGCAGCTTCACGCCCAGCATCCGCACCGTCTCCAGCGACTTAGCATTTACTATCTCTATCGCGGGCATCTTCACCCCCTGGTAGCGGTCTTTAAGGGCTATGTAGGCATACTTGCGCTGCTGCACATTAAAGAGGCTCTCGACAGACGGCGTCGCCGAGCCCAGTATTACCTTAGCATCAAACAAAGATGCGAGATATATAGCCGCATCGCGCGCATGAAAGCGCGGTGCGGGGTCTTTCTGCTTATAAGAGCCGTCATGCTCCTCATCCACAATAATGAGGCCTATATCTTTATACGGCAGCCACAGTGCAGAGCGCGGCCCTGCCACTACCTGGTAGGCGCCTTTGCGCACCTTCTCCCATATTTCCACCCGCTCATTATTGCTGAAGTGCGAATGGTATACACCCAGTATATTGCCGAAGAAAGCGTGCAGCCTGGTTACCAGTTGTGTGGTCAGCCCTATCTCCGGCAGCAGCAGTATGGCCTGCTTGCCGGCAGCCAGGCATTCTTTTATCTTATGTATGTACAGCAATGTTTTGCCGCTGCCGGTAACGCCGTGCAGCAGCGCTACATTCTTTTCGCTTAATCCTTGGCTCAGCTCATCATACGCCAGCTCTTGTGCCGGTGTAAATACGATCTCTTTGGCTTCCTTAATACTTTCGCGCAGCAGGCGGTCTACATTCTTTTCTTCTACTATAAAGATGCCCTTGTCTGCCAGCGCTTTCACCTGTGTTGCCGATGCTTTGGTACGGTCGAGCAAGTCGTCCTGGCGCACCACGCCGTTCTTTATAGAAAGTTCGGTATAGGCCATCAGCAACTCTAGTTGCTTAGGCGCCCTCGACAGCTGGTCGAAAAGGGCCATCAACGCTTTTTCTTCCTTATAGGCCGCTGCCATGGTTACTACCTTCTCACGCCGTGGGCGGTACGCCGTTTCCAGCGCCTCATTTATACGCACCACTTCTTTTTCCAGCAGCTCATTGAGCACTGCCGCAAAATTCTTGGCGCTTACTATATTTCTAAGCTCGCTTATGGTCAGCTCCTTGCGCATTTGCAGCGCTTCAGCGGCTATATAGGCCTCATCGCTCCACGCCTCTGTCACGTGGTCATCTCCCGTCCATTCCAGCCTTGTTTCACCCATCAGCTTCAGGTGTGCGGGCAGGGCAGCCTGCATCACTTCTCCCGGCGCAGCCATGTAGTAGTGCCCTATCCACCGCCAGAACTGCAGCTGCTTTTCATTCACCACAGGGTCTTCATCTATGATGCTTTTTATAGGCTTTACCTGGTAGGCATCAGGTTTGTCATTATGCAACCTGTCTACTATGCCGGCATACTGCTTGTTCTTGCCCAGGGCTATTTCCACACGCATGCCAGGCTGCAGCAGCTCCTGCATTTCATGCGGAACGCCATAGGTAAGTATTTGCGGCAGGTTAAGCGGGAGAATAATATCGGCAAACATAAAGGGCGCAAGTTAACGAAAACCATAAACTCGGGAGGATTGCACACAACCTTGTATCTGGCTCCCGAAATATTTTTATGTATAGCAAAGATTTCATTAAATATTTACGTCTTTATACATGGCCCGTCGTTTTTTCCACTAACTTTATTAACTTAAAATATAATCCGTATGAAAACAGGGTTACTCGTTCCATTAGTAATATGTGCTATTGCTTTTAATATAACACCCGTAAAAGTTAATGCGCAAACCATTACCACCGTGGCAGGCTGCGGCATAGGCGACGACAGCCTGGCCACCAAGGCCGAAGTATATGGGCCAATGAAAGTGGCATTTGACAACGCTGGTAATACTTATATAGCCGACGGTAACGACAACAGGATAAGAAAAGTAAGTGCCGCAGGTATTATAACAACATTTGCCGGCACAGGCTACTATGGCTATTATGGCGACGGTGGACCTGCCACGGCCGCTGGGTTCGAAGACATCTTTAGCCTGGCTTGCGACAAAAATGGTAATCTGCTGATAGCTGACCCGGGAGCCAGTGTTATCCGTAAGGTAGATGCAGCATCCGGCATCATTTCTACTTTCGCAGGTACGGGCACGGCGGGTTTTAATGGAGATGGTATAGCAGCATCAACTGCTATGCTCTATAGTCCTTCAGATATTGCCGTTGACACCTCCGGTAATATTTTTATCGCCGATCGTTTCAACTACCTGGTGAGGAAAGTAAATATTGCCGGTATAATCACAACCGTTGGCGGCAATGGTACTGCCGTAGCGCCGGTATTTGATGGGCCTGCCACAGCTTCGTCGCTGGGCATTCCTTTCAGGATCGCGGTTGACAAAGCAGGCAATATATTCGTGGCCTCTTATGCTGCATGGCATATCTCTAAAATAGATGCCACAGGTACACTATCTAATATAGCAGGCAATGGATCGTATGGCTTCAGTGGCGATGGTGGCCCGGCAACAGCCGCAACATTCTCTGCGCCATGTGGCCTGGCGCTGGATACATTTGGAAACATCTATTTTTCAGACATTGATAATAACAGCATCCGCCTGGTTACTGCCGCTACCGGTATTATTACCACTGCTATCAGCTCAGGCGTAGCTGGCTATAGTGGTGATGGCGGCCCGGCAAGTGCAGCGCAGATCAGTAATCCCGAAGGCCTTTCTTTCGACGCAAATAATAATTTGTACATCGCAGATCTCGCTAACAACAGGGTGCGGATGGTTAATACCGCTGGTACTATTTCCACATATGCCGGGCAAAATAGTTTGTTTGGAGAAGACTACCCCGGGGTAAATGCAGAATTTGGTATGCCGCAAAACATTGCTGCAGACGCCGCAGGGAATATATATGTTGCGGATATAGATAATCACCGGATAAGAATGCTGAATGCAACCACGGGAAAGGTTTCTACTGTGGCGGGCGCCGGTATCGCCGGCTATGAAGATGGATTTAGCGGCGATGGTGGCCCTGCAACGGCTGCGCATTTATACTACCCATCGGCCATGACATTTGATGCAGCAGGCAATCTATATATCTGCGACCAGGACAATCAACGCATTCGTAAAGTCAACACATCGGGTATCATTTCCACTATAGCTGGTAATGGTACTGCAGGGTATGCGGGGAATGGTACTTCCGCTCTTGCCGCGGAATTTCAATATCCTACTGGTATAGCAGTAGATGCTACGGGCAATATCTATATCTGCGATAATAATAACCACCGTATCCGTAAAATAAGTGCATCAGGCATTATCACTACAGTCGCTGGTAACGGAGTGGCAGGGTTTAATCTTGATGGCGTCTTAGGCACGTCCGCCGAGTTAAATTACCCTGCCGATGTGGCTGTAGACGCTACAGGCAATGTATATATAAGCGACCAGGAAAACAGCCGTATCCGCAAGATCGATCCGCTGGGCATTATTACTACTATTGTGGGCACCGGCACTGCGGGTTATAGCGGCGACGGCGGGCTGGCCACGGATGCCCAGATCGCATTTCCCCAGGGAATAAAGATCGATCATTCAGGAAACCTGTATATAGCTGATGCCGGTAATAATTGCGTGAGAATGGTAGACGGAACCGGTTTCATTACTACACTCGCAGGTTCGCATTTGCGTGGGTTTAGTGGCGATGGCGGGCCTGCATTGGTAGCTAAGCTAAATGACCCATCGGGCGTGGCAGTAGATCAATGGGGAAATCTGTATATAGCTGACAGCCGCAATTACAGGTTAAGAGAAATAGTTAACCCGGCAGTGGCTGTAGGTAACGTAAAAGCTGCTGTAGCCGGAGCATCGGTTTATCCAAACCCGGCAACAGGCACTATAAATATCATAAACGCAGCAAACAGCGATATCATTATCAGTGATGCCGCCGGTAAAGAAGTACAAAGGTCATATGTCATCACAGCTAAGGAAACAATGGATATACATACCCTGGCCAGTGGCGTATATATGATACAGGTAGTAAGCCAAAACGGCAAAACACAAGTGATAAAAATGGCCAAAGAATAGCGCGGCGGGTTTTACCATCATTGCCTAACTTCGGGTAGTAATTATCTGTTGCCATGCCGCATTTGTTCACTCCATTTACCATAAGGAACCTTACTTTAAAGAACCGCATTGTTGTTTCGCCCATGTGCCAGTATTCCAGCGAAGATGGCTTCGCCAACGACTGGCATTTTGTACACCTGGGTAGCCGGGCAGTGGGCGGGGCGGCATTGATAATTACTGAAGCCACAGCAGTAAGCCCCGAAGGCCGTATATCCCCGCAGGACCTCGGTATCTGGAAAGACGAGCATATACCCCAGCTTAAAAGGATCACCCAGTTTATAGAGCAGCATGGCAGCATACCCGGCATGCAACTGGCCCACGCAGGCAGAAAAGCCAGCGTAAGCCCGCCATGGAAAGGCGACCACCTGGTACCCGCATCTGAAGGTGGCTGGAAGACCGTGGCGCCAAGCGCAGTTGCATTCTCTGACGACAAAGACACTCCACAAGAGCTGGACGAAGCCGGCATCCAAAAGATAATAGCCGATTTCAGGGCCGCCGCAATACGCGCACTTAAAGCCGGCTTCAAAGTCATTGAGATACACGGCGCACACGGCTACCTCATCAACGAATTTCTCTCGCCACTAAGCAACAAGCGCACGGATAAATACGGCGGCTCTTTTGAAAATCGCACAAGGTTGCTGCTGGAAATAATCGAAGCCATCCGTAGCGTGTGGCCGGAAGAATACCCACTATTCCTCCGCATTTCCGCCAGCGATTGGGTCGCCGATGGCTGGAATATAGAAGATTCCGTTGCCCTTGCAGCAATAGTAAAACCCAAAGGCATTGACGTTATGGACTGCTCATCGGGTGGTGTGATCCCCGGTGTGAAGATCCCCGCACACCCCTCTTACCAGGTGCCCTTCGCCGAGGCAGTACGCAAGGCAGGTATGCCAACAGCCGCCGTCGGCATTATAGTAACTGCGGAGCAAGCCGAAGAAATACTGGCCAACGGGCAAGCCGACCTCATTGTAATAGCAAGAGAGCTATTGCGCGATCCTTACTTTCCATTAAGAGCTGCCCGCGAGTTAGGCTATCACGAAATGCACTGGCCGGAACAGTATGAACGAGCGAAAAGGAAGAAATGATAATAATACCTTACTTCGCAGAAGCCAAGGCCGGGGAAGACTGCAGCTTATGTACAGATGGCTTTATGGTATGCAGTACACCTAGCACTTTATTCTCCCATTCTTCAGGCACTTCAGAGTAGCCCGAATGACTCATGGCTTTTACCCAGGCCAGGCAATCTTCTTTATCCCGTAAGTGTTTGTAATAGTGCTTCCGCGAGATGACCTTGCAAAAGTCCAGGTAAGAAGCAAATTCATTGGCGTATTGCTTGTAGCGGCTTTTATGCCCTTTCTTGTTCACAAACTCATTTTTGCCCGCCATGCCGAAATGGTTATTGAGCACCCTGGCTACAGCACAAGTGCCGCCCGATGACTCTACCGCAGCCACCGCCAGGATCACAGCAGAGGGGATACCGTATTTTTTAGATAGCAGCGCGGCTATCGCCTTATGGTTGGCAATATATGATCTGTTCTGAGCGCTGGCGGTAAACATCAGCGCTAAAAAACCTACCAACAATAAATTCCTTTTTAGTAAACTTCTTGTCAATATCATATCGCTACTATTTTAGTTAGTGAACTGAAAAAAAGTATAGCGGGGTAGTAAAAATAGTATTTTTTACATAAGTAGCGAACTTTCCCACCAAACATTAACATATCGGAATAATATGTTATCGTCTCGTTGTTATAATAACTAATACCCATGCAGATGTAGTAACTTTGCACCTTCATGAGCATTCCCGGTACGCCAGTTTTAACATCTGCCCCAAAAACAGCAGGTATTTACATCCACATCCCATTTTGCAAGCAGGCTTGTGTCTACTGCAACTTTCATTTTTCCACCTCTCTTAAATACAAGGAAGAGGTGCTTCAGGCCATTACACAGGAGCTGGAAATGAGGCGCGGCTATTTGGAAGGAACGGTTATCGAAACCGTATACTTTGGCGGCGGTACGCCCTCTTTGTTATCGGCAGATGAGATCAACCGGATATTTGATACCATACTAAAAAACTATACGGTCGCTGACTTAAAAGAATGCACCCTCGAAACTAACCCCGACGACCTTGATAAGCATTATATCCAGTCGCTGCGGCAAACACCGGTAAACCGTTTCAGCATAGGCGTACAATCTTTCCACGACGAAGACCTGCAATACATGAAGCGCGCCCACAACGCGCAGCAGGCCGACTACGCCATCAAAGCCGCCCAGGATGCCGGCTTTGATAACCTGAGCATCGATCTCATATACGGCACTCCCGGCCTTACCGGTGCGGCATGGAAGAAAAACCTATCTAAAATTGCGGAGCTGCATATTCCCCATTTCTCATCTTACGCACTTACTGTAGAAGACAAGACAGCGCTGCAGCACGCCATACAGCAAAGAAAAGCAGCGCCCGTAGACCCTGAACAGGCCGCAGGCCAGTTTGAGCTGCTAATGGAGCAGGCCGCAGTAATGGGCTACGAGCATTACGAAATATCGAACCTTGCGCTGCCCGGTATGTATGCCATACACAATACTAACTACTGGCGTGGCCTGCCCTACCTGGGCATAGGGCCATCGGCACACTCGTTCAACGGCACATCGCGCCAGTGGAACATTGCCAATAATGCACAATATGCAAAGAGCATCCTAAAAGAGCGCAAGCTTCCGTACGAAGAAGAAAAGCTGACACCTGCCCAGCACCTGAACGAATACATAATGACCAGCCTACGCACCATGTGGGGTTGTGACCTCGATAGAATTGAAAAAGAATGGGATGCTTCAAGCGCAGACATGGTAGAAAAAAGCAGCCACCTCTTCCAGGAAAAAAATTGGGTAACCCAGCAGGGCAGAACGCTGGTACTAACCAATGCCGGCAAGCTGTTTGCGGATAACATTGCCGCTGAACTATTTGTCTCTTACAAATAATACCACTTCGCCACCCTAACATTAACGAAATGGAATACCACCATGGCACAGTATTTTTTTGTTCTGTAATGAAGTTCAAAAATTCACTAGCAAAAAAATATTCTATGTCCGTAATATTCGAAAAGGTTTCAGATAAATTAAATAAGTTTAATGATAGGTTAGAAGCGCCAAAAGGCTGGTTTACCGCAGAAGAGCTGGAAAAGAATTATGTAACCAATACAAATGAGCGCCCTGAAGAAACAGAGCTGTTCATAAAGCATAACCTGCCGATGGCCGCTAAAAGGGCAGAACGCCTGATAGACACACTGGAAAGAAAGCTGAACATAGAAGTGCCGGAATCGTACCTGCGTGTACGCGCCGATACCGCTTTCCAGGTGCTACTGCTGGTGAAGCACGATGATTTTGTTTCCCCTAAGATCGCCGCCGCCCGCCTGCTTGCGGAAGAATATTCCCGCACAGAAGCGTATGATATCTGCTTTACGTTCTCCGTTATTTCGGAGAGCGTGGTCAATACCCTTGTACTGCCAAACGAATACAAACTGAAACACATTCAGCAGCATGTTGATAATACTACCCGTAATTAGTCCTGGTATATACTGACCCATTTTTCGCGCAGGTAATGAGCTAGAATATAGCTCATTACCTGTTTTTACATCGTTACTGTATCACACTTTGCAACCTTTAAAAACACCGCAGAGGCTGCGCCTTTGCGGCTTTGCATGAAATCTCTTGGAAGTTGTTACTTTTGGAGACAATTTTTTAGCCCTCATGGCATTCTGGAAAAAAACAGTTACCGAAACTACAACTACCACCACCAATAAAGGAAAAAGAAAGCCTATTTGGCGCGAATGGCTCGATGCAGGCGTATTTGCCATAGTGGCCGCAACCATTATCCGCACCTTCTTTTTCGAGGCATATACCATTCCCACAGGCTCTATGGAAGGTACCATGCTGGTAAACGACTTTCTCTTCGTAAGCAAGCTGGCGTATGGCCCTCGTGTGCCTATGACGCCATTGGCCGTGCCACTGGTACATAACACCATGCCCATAGTAGGCGGCAAGTCTTATACCGAAGCAGTGGAATGGAAATACCACCGCATCCCGGGGTTCGGCCATGTGGAGCGCAACGATGTAGTCGTATTCAACTATCCCTGTGGAGATACCGTGATGGCCGAAATGCCGGAAAGTGACTACTACCAGGCATGCAGGGTAAATGGCCGTGACAATATTGTGAACAGGTTTAAGATCATCACCCGCCCTGTGGATAAGAAGGAGAACTATATTAAACGCTGCATAGGGTTGCCGGGCGATGTTTTGGAGATCAAAAAGGCAAGGGTATACATCAATGGTGAGCCAAACATTTTGTTCCCGCATTCTAAGCTGAACTACATAGTGAAGACCAATGGCAAAATGCCAATGGGCGTAGACAACCTGGAGATGTCGCAGATGGTGAACAACGGCGTTTATATATATAACCTCGAAAACGACCAGGTCGACGACCTTAAAAAGACACCTAACGTTGTGTCTGTAGATCTCGCAGAAATGTACCCCAAAGGAGTAGCCCCCGCAGATCCCGGCGAATGGGTATTCCCGCTGGATACGGCTAACTATAAGTGGAACCGCGATAACTTTGGCCCGCTCACCATTCCAAAGGAAGGCGCTACCGTGCAGCTTACCGCGCAAAATATCTCTATATACCGCCGCATTATACGCAACTATGAGGGCAATACACTGGAAGAGCAGAATGGTAAGTTCATCATAAACGGCAAAGAGGCGACCTCTTATACCTTTAAAATGGACTACTACTGGATGATGGGTGATAACCGCCATAATTCGCTCGACTCCAGGTACTGGGGCTTTGTACCGGTAGACCACGTGGTGGGCAAGGCCTGGTTTGTATGGCTAAGCTACGGCGAAGGCGGCATGCTCAAAGACATGCGCTGGAAGCGCTTGTTTCGCGGCATTCACTCCCTGGAACAATAATATTATATCCATAAATCAAGAGGGGTACAAAACTACGGTTTTGTACCCCTCTGATCTTTTAGTTATAGCCAATGTTATATCGGTCACAAGCTAAAAATCTGCACAGCGTAACCCCTCTGCGACCTTAAAAACATTATATGAAAAATGCGTCTTAGCGTCTTTTGCGTGATTCATTTATACTGTCCGCACCGGGTCTCCTTTCAGGGGGGCAATTAGGTTCTTTTATCAATATTGGGGTTAACCTAAATCAATTTTGTATATTGCATACCTCTTTAGCCATCAAGGTTAACTTAATAATTTTTTCATTTTAATACTTTGATCCCGCCCTTAGCGGGACATTATATTTTTATCGATCGTGGAAGCAACAGCAAAAAAAGCGCTAAAACACCTGTTTGAAGAAGACAAAAAATCTGCTGTGCAGGCCGTTAAAGATGCGCAGATGATAGCATTTGCACCCTATGTTTTCCAGGCATCTGTAATACTCAGGGACAGGGGCATACTCAAATACGTAGAGAACAAACGCGCCGAAGGAGCAGACATAAAAGAAGTGGCCGAAGATGTCAACATACCCTACTACGGCGTTCGTGTGCTTATGGAAGCCGGGCTGGGCATAGGTGTTCTGTATCGCAAAGAGGGCAGGTATTTCCTGACCAAGACAGGCCATGTATTCATCAATCACCCTATGGCGCAGATCAATACAGATTTTATGCGCGATGTGTGCTACGATGGCGCAAAAGATCTCGAAGCTTCTATAATGGATGGCAAGCCAAGAGGCCTCCGCCACCTGGGCAACTGGGACACTATATACCAGGGATTATCTATACTGCCAGAGCCGGCCAACGCAAGCTGGTTTGCATTCGACCACTATTATTCAGACCATGCATTCCCAGAGATATTGCCACTTGTATTTGCACACAACCCCGGCAAAATCCTCGACATTGGCGCTAATACCGGCAAGTGGGCATTAGCCTGCCTGGAATACAATAAAGACG
Organism: Bacteroidota bacterium; assembly: GCA_013285595.1. GTDB lineage: Bacteria > Bacteroidota > Bacteroidia > Chitinophagales > Chitinophagaceae > Nemorincola. The sequence continues at coordinate 29,128 of JABDHF010000001.1, read as the reverse complement.
TGCACGTAGGCTTGCTGGACCTGCAGGTGCAGCTTACTGTTGCGAAAAACAATATTGACCAGGCGACTCTGGGCGACAGGGTTACCTACTATCCGCACAACATACTCAATAACGCTGCGAAACTCCCCGAAGGGTACGATGTAATGTTTATGAGCCAGTTCCTCGACTGCTTTTCAGATACCGAGATAGTGGCTATACTCAAAAAGTGCCACGATGCCCTGCCGGAACACGGAAGGGTATTTATCAATGAGACTTTCTGGGATTGCCAGCGCCTGGAGGCATCAGCTTTCAGTTTGCAGATGTCTTCTTTATACTTTACTACTATGGCTAATGGCAACAGCCAGATGTACGATAGTGAGGTATACCTGAAGCTGATGGAGGAAACAGGCTTTGAAGTAATAAATCAATATGACAATATAGGCCTTAGCCATACCATACTGGAGCTTAAGAAAAAATGACGCTGTATTCTGTAACCTTATTGTGATATAGTTATCTATTGATCGAACAAGAAATTTTATGAAGAAAGAAGTAGATGTTTTGGTAATAGGTGCAGGCCCGGCAGGCTCTATAGCTGCGGCTATCATGCACCGTGGTGGCCTGTCTGTACAGGTAGTAGAAAAAATGCGTTTCCCGCGCTTTGTCATTGGCGAGAGCTTATTGCCTCGTTGTATGGAAGCCCTTGAAGAGGCTGGCCTGCTGGAGGCCGTTAAAGCAAAAGGCTTTCAGCGCAAAGACGGCGCTAAGTTTGTAATGGACGGCAATATCTGCGACTTTAATTTCATCCATCAATATACTCATGGCTGGCAGTGGACATGGCAGGTGCCGCGCGCCGAGTTCGATAAAACACTGGCCGACGAGTGTGAGCGCATGGGCATAGACATCAGCTACGAAACCGAGGTAACCGGCATAGAAATGTTTGACGGCTATTCCATCACTACAGTAAAAGATGCAGCTGGCAATGCAGATACCATAAAGGCAAAGTTTATTGTAGATGGTAGTGGCTATGGCCGCGTTATACCCCGGCTCTTCGGCCTGGAACGCCCATCATCGCAGCCACCACGGAAGGCTGTATTCTGCCACATCACCGACCCAAAACGTGATGAGGCCTTTGAGCCAAACCGCATTATCGTATATGTTCATAATCCCCGGACGTGGATATGGGTCATACCATTCTCCAATGGCAATACATCGGTAGGCTATGTAGGCGACCCTGAATTTTTCGATGGGTTCGAGGGTGACTTAACGCAGAAATACCGTGCCCTGCTGGCTGTAGAACCTGAGCTGGCAAAGCGCTTTGAAAACACCGAGCTGGTATGGGATGAACCTAAAACCTTGCAAAGCTGGAGCGTGACCACAGATACTTTCTTTGGCAACGGCTTTGTGCTTACAGGCAATGTTACCGAGTTCCTGGATCCCGTATTTTCATCAGGTGTCACACTAGCCTCAGTATCGGCGCAAATGGCTGCTAACCTTGTTATCCGCCACCTTAAAAACGACGAAACAATTGACTGGGCAAATGAATATATGGCGCCTATGCGCAAAGGTGTAGACGTTTTCCGCACCTATGTAAATGGCTGGTACGATGGTTCGCTGTTCAATATTTTCTTTGCCCCGGAGCCGGATCTTGAAATAAGATCGCAGATATGTTCTGTACTTGCAGGCTACGTATGGGACGAGAGCAACCCCTTCGTTGCAAGACATGAGAAGAACGTACGCACGCTCTCTAACTTCCTTGCTGCCAAAAAATCACTGGCCTCATCATAACATCTTAATGAGCAGAAAGCATGGGTATTGATAATTGGGTAGTTATTAATAAAAAAGGCCTGTTTCGCAACGGGGTTTTATTAGTAGCAGGCCATCTCACCCCTGAGCAGGTGTATAGCGAGCTGAAATGCAACTATCCTAAGTTTTATAAAATGGATAAGCTGTGCAAGTGGGCATTCGTAGCTACCGAATGTCTTCTTGGCGATAGCATTAATACAGAAACAGACAAGAACAAGATAGGTGTAATGCTCAGCACATCGCATGGTTGCCTTGATGTGGATAAGCGCTATGCCGATGCTGCCATCCCCAGCCCCTCCCTTTTTGTTTACACCCTGCCAAACATCATGCTGGGCGAAATAGGCATACGGCATGGTTTTAAAGGTGAGCAGGTATGCACAGTCAACGAGCGGTTCGATGCCAGCGAACTTTACTTTGCCACAACCGTAATGCTGGAGACAAAGCACATGGATGCATGCCTCACCGGCTGGGTAGATGTAAGTGAGGAAGGAGCAGACATTTGCATGTTCTGGGTTTCCCCTGCAGGCGATAATTTCAAACCCGGTTTACTGGCAGAGCTATATCATAAATAAGTGAGTAATGGAAAAGTTGCGATTAGATAAATACCTCTGGGCCATCCGTATTTTTAAAACCCGCACTCAGGCTACAGAAGCCATAGATGGCGGTAAGGTGAAATGGAATGGCGCTAACGTAAAGCCATCGCGCCCGGTATCTATTGGCGAGCGCTACGGCATAAAAACACCTGCACGCCGGTGGACCATAGAAGTAACCGGGTTGCTGCATAACCGTGTAGCTTACGAAGAAGCCCTGAAAAACTATGTAGACATAACTTCAGATGAAGACAAGCAGCTGAATCAGTACTTAGGCTCCAGCTTTTACACCGGCAAGCGCCAAAGTAAAACAGGCCACCCCACTAAGAAACAGCGGCGTGACCTGGAAGATTTTTTAGGCGATAGCCCGGCCGATGAAGGCTAGAAGATAGCTGAGAAGCTACCAGCTCGTGTCTGTGTCCAGCTAACGCCCCCATCAAGACTTTGGTAAATGCCTTTGTCTGTAGCAATAAAGATGTACCGCTGCACTTTCCCGTTCTTATAAATTCTTTGCTTGCCCACTATGCTGGTTACAGTCAGGTTGCCACCCAGGCCACCATTAGTAACTTGCTGCCAGCTGTTAGTATTTGTATTCAGTATATAAAGGCCGGCTCCCTGGGTGCCAATAAGCGCTACTTCTTCAAACGGAGATTCCATGCATAGTAGGGGAACAGATGGTAAGCCGCTGAACTGTGTCCAGTTGCGGCCACGATCATCGCTATAGTACGCGCCATTTCCATTGCAGTTCTTCACGTCTATAGCAATAAGGCGGTTGTTATAATGCCCGTAAGAATACCAGGCGGTAGTGTCGGGAGAGTCGCGGTAGTAAGGATCTCCTGTAGCAGAGTAAGCTACGTGGTGTGGCAATGGATTGCCGGAATAATCCGCCGGATCGCCAATGCCTGGCCAACCTGATGCGTTAGGATTGGCGGTACACTCGTTCCACAAAGTGCTCTTTGTCCTGTAAAAACACCTGTTGTTATTGGCGTCATAAGCACAAAGCGTATCATCTCGCAGCAATGTGAGCGAAGTGACACGTATTACATAATTAAGGTCTTGCCTGTGTCCGATAAAGCCTAATGAATCCGGGATATCAAGATACCAGTTTCCCTGGCTGCCGCCATACAGGTTGTAGCTTAATCCCATAATATTATTAAAGTCATCGTTATCATTTACAACATAGACATAATTCCATGATGGGATAAACATCAGCATCGACTGGTTTAAGTCGAATTTGTAATTGTTGCAGGCAATACCGGGATAAAACCCTACGGAGTCGTAAGAGTGATTGAAGCTTTTGCCGTTGTCAGCGCTGATATAAAGGTTTTTCTTGGTAAACAAGATATTGTCATAGGCAACGCAAAACGCGCGACATGGGTAGCGGTCGGCCTCAAACAGTTGCTTGCCAATGGTAGATCCATCGCTGGAGCTGTATACCGCGCCGGATATATCAGAGAAAAACACGGTAAAAGGAGTTTCTATGACCTGATCGTTGTCTGTTCCGTCTACTTTCTTACAGCCAGATATGGCAAGTAATATTACTAAGCCTATGTTTATTGCTAAGTATAGGTATGGTTTTCGCATTAGGGTAATTTTTGAGTAAGTTACTAAACTATAGAAAAAGGCACTACAAATTTAAAAACAAATATGTAATTTAATAAATAGCAGCTGGCAAATCATTATTTGCCGGCTATCTTATCTGCATCGTTCATTTTCATACCAAAGTCCATCAGCTCTATAATACTATTCTCTTCGGTATTCATAAAGTTGATGGCCAGGTGATATTCAAAAGCATTGTCCTTAAACTCGCCGCCCGAAAACGAGATATTATTCAGCAGTTTCTTGCTCTCGGCTATCATTGCTGAGTCGTGGGCCGAATGGCTGATGCTATTATCGATATTTTTCAAAAACAATTGCATATCCATATAAAACGACCATGGATGGTTTACCTCGGCGGCCATAGCATCCGGCATCTTTTGTCCTTTAAAGCTGCCTTGTAAAAAGCCATTGGCATTGGCAAAGTTGTTAGAGGCCACTGCATACTCGCCATTCATCATTATGTACAGCGAGTCTTTATCATCTATAGGTACTATATAGCTGTTGCCCATTTGCTGCAAGCCCATGTCTTTCGCCAGCTTAAAGAGTTTATCGAAGTTCTCTTTCTTATTGATCTTTAATACATAGCTAAGGCTGCCGCCCGGCTTCTGGTTCTGGTGCGTCACCGTCTGCCCCATAAAGGTATCAGAGACCGTTTGCGTGTGCAGGGCAAAGTCGTTAATCACTATGGCCATATCGCCGGTAAAAGCATCCAGCACATTGTCTGAGGTCAGGCCCTGCGTGCTCAGGCCAATATTGGCAAGCCCCAGCAGCCCGGTCTTTTCCAGCAGCGCTTTTATTCCTTTGGGTGATATATGCATTGCCAGCAGCATATCCATATTCTGGTTGGGCAGGCGCTCCATCATATCTTTGCTGGCATTGGTGCTACCCAGCTCTGTACCTACATCTTTCATGTCGGGCGACATGTAATAGTGCATATCCCCTGTTATCTTTCCCTTCCTGAAGTCGAACCCAGCCGTGAAGGCCGCATCTTTCCACAAAGTATTAGATAAAGTCACGCCCATCTTTTCAGCCATATTGCCGCTCATGTACTGGCTCATCAGCCCGTCGTAGTTAAGCCAAAAGCTGATATCGTGCCCTTCCATTTCCAGGCCTTTGAAATGCTTATCGTCTACTATTGAGTTTTCCTTGGTTACCCCAAAAGCGTCGTCCATCTGGGCCGATACATCAGTAGTTGCCATGTTCGACGATACATTCAGCTTTGGGCTGCCCGGCTCATCATCATTGCCATCGGCAGATACCGACACCGTGTTAATGATGATCATCAGGCTCTTGGTCCAGCCCACATACATATCACGGCCCAGCAGGGCTTCTTTCCGGTCGCCATGCTGTTTTATCGTCACCTGGGGGAATACCTGCTTCACGTAGGTTTCCCATTGGCCGGCATCAGCCAGGGGCACCAGCCCGGTAATACGGTTGCTGCCCTTGGTTCGTGTATCGGTCTTTACATATACATACAGCGTATTCGAAAAGTCGATACCCGCCTTTTCTATACTGTTCATCGCATCCTTCGTGTTTTTCTCAGGTATGCGCGCCTGCATTTCTTTAAATAGCTTGCTGCCCGTTATCACATTCCATGCTATCTTTTTACTCAACCCCTTCAGGTTTATTCCCGCCACGGCCACTGCATCTTTAGGTATGTACCGGGTATGGTTTGGCACGGCGTTACATGCGCCCAGCAGCGCAGAGGCAAGTAACAGAACTACAGTAATACGTGGCGTGCGTGGCAGCATAAGCGCTAAATTGTCTTAAAACGGCAAGTCATCTATCGTTTCAGGCGATGGGTTGAAGTTTTGGGTAGCGTTGTAAGAGTTAGCGCCACTATTATTGTTATAAGCAGGCGCGGCAGCTTGTTGCTGGCCGCCACCATTGTTGTTGCCCGGTGTTGCGGTAGCGCTCTCCACGCGCCATGCGTCGAGGTTAGTGATGTAATTCACCTTGCCATCGCGCTCCCACCTGTTTCCTTTTATATTAAAGCTAACTTTTACCAGTTCTCCTTCTTTAAAGCGGTCTATGATCTCGCACTTATTCTGTACCAGCTGCATCTTAGCGAAATTGGTATAAATATTACCGTTGATCTCTTCCGCTAACTCCAGCACGAATTCGCGCTTCTTAAATTTTTCGCTTACTTGTTGTGTTTCGTATTTTACCAGCAATTTTCCGGTTACTTCTAAGCTCATGTTCGTGAAATTTAATTATAAACAATTAGTACAAAGATATAGAATTATTGGGGGTGGAAAGTAATAAAAAAAGTGCTCATAAGAGCACTTTTTTAAAGAAATTTTGGGGAGACTGATGGGGTTCGAACCCACGACCCTCAGAACCACAATCTGATGCTCTAACCGACTGAGCTACAATCTCCGGGTTTTATTCGGACGGCAAATGTAGTATAAAAACACTAAATTCCCAACCCTTACAGGAGGCGAGCCACCATTTTTACCTTCTTTTGAGTATTGTAATAGTTTCTCCTTCACGTTTAAAGGTCTGTACCGGGTAAAAACGATCATTTGCCTCTAATTTCGGCAGCCAGCCATCGTTATACTCCTCGCTGGTGATGATCACGTATTGGGTGCTGCTGTCTACAGCATGTCTCACATGTGTGAAGGCCCGCTTATAACGCAGAAAACCTGTTCCCGGATCCGTAAGATGTATATATTCAAAGAATTCCCGGGCGCAAACAGGAACGCTATAGTTGTGCATATGCTCAAAATAGTCTGTCACATCCTGCTGCACATCCATTCTATTGTAGGTACACTTGTTTCCCGCATCATTAACAATGCTATATATACCCGTTGTCGCACAAAGCAGGAGCGTGGCAATATATACCAGCTTCTTTCGCGGAAACGCCTGTATGGTATACACCAGGTAAATGGCCAGTACACATATATCTGTAAGCATAAAAGCAGGGAACAGGTACCGTTCTTCAAAGAAATTAATGCAGCAGAAGTAAACATACCCGATGCAAAACAACGTCGTTACGCGCATAAACTTGAACTGTTCATCGGTAAATCTCTTCGCTTTTTTCAGCAACAGTACCCCAATTATCATTGCAGCTGGCATAAGCACAAAAAACGCTACATCCTTATAAGAAAGTACCAGGGTGGCTATAAAGAGTATAACTATAGCAGCCGGCATATATAGGTAGCTATACCTCCTGGTTTGTACTACCGCGGCTATACTTATTATTACAGCAAGCATAAAATACACATATTCATAGTTGTTAAGCAAGAACAGTTTCATGCTCCTTTGTATAAAGCTCGCAGTATACAAGATGCCGGTATGTATAATTGCAATGTGGTCTGGGTTCATGTACCACCCGTTGACTTTTTTTTGTACGGCAAAGAATATGAATATGGCCACTGCTGGTATAAGCACCACGGTAGCACTGCGCACCAGTTCCCTCAGCGAGATTTTTTTAGTGAGAAAACCAGCCAGTATGTCGGCGCCGATCACTGGCAGCAGTACCAGCCCGCTCTCTTTTATATATGCTGTCACGGTAACCGCTATAGAGGCACTGGCGTAATGCCGGCGGCTGTAGGCATAAATGCCCGCAAATACAAAAAGACATAGTGGTATATCTGTGAGTAACATACTGGAAGTATAGAAAAAATCGGAATTGCAGAGCAGCAGCAACAATGCCAGCAGGCCTGTTTCGTGCCCAAATAGCCTGCGCATATATTCGTAAACAGCAACGGCTAATAATACCGATACAAATAAGGCATAGCAATGCACGGAAAAAAGTGAAGGGCCAAATAACTGCATCCACGCGGCACAACAGGCATGGTATAGCAACGGATGCCCGCGCGACAGGTCAATAGATATTGCTGCCGGCGACAAGCTGGGCCCGTGGGCATACATTGCATATATAGCAGGGCCATATACCCAGCTTTCATCCCAGTAAAAGCCATAATGCAAATGGGGGATCTTGGCAATAATAAAAATTGCAATTGCCAGGTAGGGTAGGGTTCTTTGTTTCGCAATATTCATTTGTTGTGAAACGCTTTGGAGAAAGTAACGGCAAAACGACATATGTATTGCCTTTATTTATGCTAAAGACGAAAATACCTGGCCAGGGCAAATGCGTGTATAAATTTAGCTGACTACGCAGTGGACGTCGAAGCTAATAGATGATTCCGCCAGGGAAGTCAAGTGCGGGGCGCCACCACTATCACTATCTCCCCTTTCGGCGGATGTGCTTCATAATACGCTGCAAGTGCGGTAAGGGTATTAATATTCGTCTCTTCGTATATTTTGGTGAGTTCCCGGCATACTGCCGCCTGCCGGTCAGCGCCCAGTGTGGCTGCCAGTTCATGCAGCGTTTTCACCAGCCTGTGTGGCGACTCGTAAAGAATGATGGTACGGTCCTCCCCGGCTAAGGCTTTCAGCATCGTCTGTCTACCCTTTTTAAGTGGTAGAAAACCCTCAAACACAAACCTGTTGCTCGGTATGCCCGACTGCACCAGCGCCGGCACAAATGCCGTAGCTCCAGGCAAGCACTCTACCGGTATCTTATTTTTTATACACTCCCTCACCAGCAAAAAACCAGGGTCAGAGATGCCGGGGGTACCCGCATCGGTTATCAGCGCAAAGGTTTTGCCGGCCTGCAGCTGCTCTATAAGGTGGGGGAGTATTTTATGCTCGTTGTGCTGGTGGTAGGGCGTCAGCGGCTTTTGTATATTGTAATGCCGCATGAGCACAGAGCTGGTGCGGGTATCTTCGCACAGTATCACGTCGGCCTGCCGCAGCACCTCTACGGCCCGGTAAGTAATATCTCCAAGATTGCCTATTGGCGATGGTACCAGGTAGAGGCGCATTTTTTAAAGTAGTAAGTTTTAAGTCGTAAGTGAACCGCTTTTAACAATGCTATTTTGCGTCGCACTAAGTTCTCAGCATGTCATGGTTCGACGAGGCTCACCATGACAGAATTTCTATTTGAGCTATCCCTGTCAATAAAACTGATTACAGCTTATACAAGAGATGAGTCACAATTCCACACGTAACACCTCCTCCCCTTCAGGGAGGCCGGGAGGGGTCTCTACTCGCTCAGCGTAAAATCAAAAGCCTCCATCACAGGGTTAGCCAGCAGTTTCTTACATGCCTCGCGGGTCATGTTCTCCGCTTCTTCCTTAGTAGGCGCTTCTATGCTTAGGGTTATGTGCTTACCTATCCGCACGTCCTGCAGGTTAGTAAGGCCCAGGTTATGCAGGCTGCTGTTTACTGCCTTGCCCTGCGGGTCCAGCAATTCTTTGAGCGGCATTACATTAATGTGTGCTGTATATTTCATATTCAGTTAAAAGTTAAAGGTCAAAAGCTAAAAGTCTAAGCGCCAATAATTATTAGGGCAAAATTAGTTAAAGTGCAATTATTAGTTACCGGTATTTTCAACTGTTGCGGGCTGCTTATACATTACTGACAGCAATACATATAATATAAAGGCAACCGGGATGGCGCCTACCTGCAAAAAGGGTACAGCTATTAGCGTAAGGATAACCAGCGCTAACTGCGGCCATGCAGTAGCCATGCTCCATTTGGAAGGTATCATCTTTATGAACTTTACCTTAGAAACCATAAGCCAGCAGAGAATGACAATAATAAGGTATATGGACCATTTGTTCTGAATGCAGGCCGCGAACGCATGCGATACAAACGGTGGGCTAAACCATTGCAATAATGGAAATGAACCTACAAAAATGCCCACAGCCGGTACCGGCATACCTATAAAGTAACTTTTTTGCTCACTGGCAGTGATATTGAATTTCGCAAGACGCAGAGCCGCGAAACATGCTACCAGGAATGCAGGGCACATACCCAGCATATTCACATCAAAGGCGTTTTTCTCAGCCATCAGCACATCCCACAAAAATTTGAATAAGATAATAGAAGGAGCAACACCAAACGAAACCACATCGGCCAGGGAATCAAGGTCTTTGCCTATGGGCGAGAAAACCTTTAGCGCACGGGCAGCAAACCCATCGAGCATATCGCACAGCGCAGCTATGCCTATAAAGATGCTGCCAAAATACATCTGCTCAGCGCCATATACCCATTGCCAGGTAGGCAGGCCGCCCTCGCCAAGGCTCATGCTGGTATAGGGCTGCGCAGTAAGGAAGTAGGCAATAGCAATACAACCGCAAAATAGGTTAGCCAGCGTCAGCAGGTTTGGCAAATGCTTCATTGTGCCAAAAGTAATAAAATTAATGGCTCAATGGCTGAATGACACAATGGCTCAAGTATAAAACAAAAAACAGGATGCAAACAATGCATCCTGCTTCAAAAAATATTTTAATAAAACTGCCCAATAATAATTCCTTGCCTAAATGTGAACCACTGCCAAATAGCAGGTTCCCCTTTAGGGGGTCAGGGGTTTAATCAGGCACTACCAGCCTAAACCCATTACCATGGATGTTCACTATTTCCACGCTGCTGTCTTCTTTCAGGTATTTGCGCAGCTTGGCAATGTATACATCCATACTGCGGCCGTTGAAGTAAGTATCGCTGCCCCATATCCGCTTTAGCGCGGTTTCGCGCGGCAGCAGGTCGTTCTTGTATTCACACAGCATCAGCAGCAGCTCGTTCTCTTTCGGAGAAAGCGTGGCTGTTTCAGTACCATGTTTCAGCGTACGCAGCTTACTGTTAAACTGGTAAGCGCCTATGTTGAATTCTATCTGTGAATGCTGCTTTTCGTGCAGCTCCTGGTTGCGTTTCAGCACAGCCTTTATTTTTGATAAAAGCACATCGCTATCAAAGGGTTTGGTGATATAATCATCCGCGCCCAGCTTGTAGCCGGTGAGTATATCATCCTTCATGCTCTTGGCAGAGAGGAAGAAAAGCGGCACATCAGGGTCTACATTCCTGATCTCTTCTGCCAGGGTGAAGCCGTCCATGTTCGGCATCATCACATCGAGCAGGCATATATCAAAGCGCTCGCGGCGGAACGCGGCAAGGCCCAGGATACCATCGCGCGCCAGCTCTACTACAAAATCATTCAGCTCCAAGTAGTTTTTAAGCACCTGCCCGAAGTTGGTATCATCTTCTACTAATAATATCTTATTTTTTGAATTTTCCATTATGAAATTTGTTACTCAAATGTAATATCCTATTCTTTACTTATGATGAAAATTTTTTGTTAAAAGAACCTTGGGCAGTTGTATATCTTACCTGCGCCCTGGTTTTTATTGTACTTGCGGGTATAGATAAGTGATAACTCCATGGCCCCGTACCCTGAATTATAGGGCGCAAGGGCTGACAAGGTAAAGTCGTAACTAGCCATAAATTGTATGCCACCAATGTCCAGCCCGGCAGCCCCTATCACAGCATCGCCCCAGCGGTCAAAAATGCCCAATATTAATTCTATGGGCATATTACTGCGCTTCTCAGAAAGCAAAGTGCGGAACAGTGAGCCAAAAACCAGCTCAGAAGCGCCTTTCTGCGTAGTATAATATATCGATGGGTTAACGATGAGCACCGGCCCGGTTTTGAACAACATATCGAGGTCTATTATAGGCCGGTAACCCACTGTGTTGTTGCTTTTATAAAATGTTTCGGTAGGCTGGTTAATGTTCAGCACGCTGCCGCCCAGTTTTGCATACACAGATTCGTTAGGGAACCAGGCAAAATTGAGCCCTGCACCTACAGTAGCATAATTGGTCTTTATAACGCCTACTTTTTCGCCATTGGCCAGCTGGGTATTAAAGCTGGTGCCATCCCACTGGGTGTCGAACGTAAGGTTGTCATAGTTTACGCTGCGCTGTACATACGCCGCAGAAAGGCCGGCGGACAGCATAGAAAACTGGGTTATCTGCAGATGGTAGGCAGCGCTACCTTGTATCTGCGTGAGCGAGAGGTTACCATCGCCTGCCTTATCATTAAAAAATGCGAGGCCCAGGCCCAGCCAGTTATGGTGCCGGTCATCATTCCTGTTTCCGCCTACTTTGAAATCGCCAAAGGCAGAAAAAGTATTATAAGGTACCGGTACGGCCGCCCATTGGTTGCGGTAGTTCAGCCCAAGGCGGAAATCGTCATCGGGCATAAGCGCGGTATTGGCAGGGCTAAGCAATAGCGGCGCATTATAGTACTGGGTAAAGTGCATGCTTTGTCCGTGCCCGCAAAAGCAAGACAGCATACACCCCATTATCCCTGCTATTTTTCTCAGCATACCTTTTTCAAAAAACTCAGATTCATCTATCTCAGCAACGTTATATTACCCTTCAACACTTTGCTGGTACCATCTATAAACGACGCCTGCAGCACGTAAGCGTAGGCATCTATGGGTTGCGGCTGGCCATTATACTTACCATCCCAGCCTATCTCCTGGCTGGTGGTCTCAAATACAAGTTGCCCCCAGCGATTAAATATCTTCAGGTCAAGCGTTCTTATAGCAGCGCCGCGCACATAGAGTATTTCATTCTCCCCATCGCCATTAGGGCTAAAGCCGGTAGGCAGGCCCAGTAGCGGCACCACATCGGCAGGCACTTGTTTGCACACCATGGCAGGGCAGTTTTCCCTGCTGTAAGCATTCAGGCATACTTTATACTCACCACTTTTATTATACTGGTGGATAGGGTTAACCTCCATGCTGGTAGTGGCATCGCCAAAGTCCCACAGGTACTTTACCGCGTTTGTAGAGAGGTTGGTAAACTTTGAAGGTATATTTGGTTCAGGCGTAGTAGGTGTGTAGGAAAAATCGGCGGTTGGAACAGAAAGCACCGTTATAGTACGGGTAAAAGTATCAGCTCCATTACACGTGCCAGGGTTTTTGGCGATCAGCATCATAGTATAGGTGCCGCTGACATTAAAGATGTAGGAAGCGGAGATGGAAGTGGCGCTATGGCCGTCTCCAAATGTCCAGTTATCGCTTGTAGCATTCTGTCCGGTATTGGTCAGATACACAGGCGAGCCTGAACATACAGAATCAGGTGCTGTAAACCTTGCAGATACCAATGTAGGATGGAACCTTAAAGTTTGTATAAGGGTATCGGGCGATTTACAAGCGCCTGCATTTGCCATAACAAGCATTACTATATAATTGCCGGAATCGGGGTAGGTGTGCATTGGTGGTGTAATGCCAAAAAACGAGCCGCCATCGCCAAAGTACCAGGTATAAGTAGATGTGTCAGTAGTAGCAACAATTGTAGTGGAGTTGTTGATAAATGTTGCCTGGAAAGGCCCGCAGCTATCAGTGGGCTGGGAGCTGAAGGCCGGCGTTATCCTGTTAGTATCTACCACTATGGTAAGGTGGGCAGTATCATTAGTAACAAAGCAGGCATTAGAGTTTGCAGCCGACAGCGTAACATTAAACACACCCGCAGAGGTAAAGGTATGCGATGGCGAAAAGGCTGTGCTGGTAGCGCCATCTCCAAAATTCCATAAAAACGAAAGGCCGTTGTTAGAGGTATTTGTAAAGTTCACCGTTAGTGGCGCACAGCCGGTGGTGCTGGGCCCGGCGCTTACCGAAGCGCTTACCGGCCCTATGTTGAACGCTATTTTTAACCCGGCTTCGTTACAATTGTGGCTGAGGTCCGTAGGGCCAACCACGCCCGCCGTAGTAGGAAACGGAGGTGCTGTACCGCCTGTGCCGCCGCAATTAGCACAAATAGCCTGGTAAATGATGCCTTGTTTGTTAAACCTGCTGGTGCCGCCATCCACATGCTCTCCAAAACCACCGGGAGCATTCCTGCCATAAAATGTAGCGTAGCGCAATGTAGCAAGGCCAGAACCAAGCACAATGAAATAGAAATCAAAGCCATCGGTAGCCAGTTGGAATCCATCTGGTGTGGTAGGCATGCCCGTGGTGGTGCCGGAGTGGGCCAGCCCCGGGGCGTCAGTGCCCATTATATTACCTCCCCAGCCCGATATGTATACGTTATCACAGGTATCAACCAGGAATGCAACCGGCGAAATATTGGTATGCAACGGATCGCCTGAACCATATACCGTAGAGATAAGGTCTGTGCTCAGGTTGCTGTCTATCTTCATGATAAACTGGCTGGAGTTAGGGTTACTGTAAACGCCAGAGGTTACCGGGAAAGCGCCACCCAGCGACTGGCCCATCACGTATACGTTGTTGTCGTTATCCACCTGTATGCCGTATACCTGGTCGTAATGAGCAGTGCCTACAAACGTTGCTTTTTGCAGGCTGTAAGGAGGGCTGTTCCTGAACTTCAAGATAAACCCGTCGGCCGAATCGCCCTGGTAAGCGGTTTGCCAGCCGCCGGCTACTGTAGGGAAGTTGTGGCTGTTGGTACCACCTGCCACATACAGAGATGATTTACTATTATTAAAAGCAAGCACATAGCCGGCATCATCGCCATTACCGCCTATATAGGTGCCCCATATCAGACTGGTAAGTGCGCTGTTGAGCTTAAAGACAACACCATCCTGCTGGCCACCACCGTAAGATGTAGAGATGGCAGTGGCAGGCGTAATAGGGAAATTAAGCGACTCGGTGCTACCCGCCACGTAAATGTTGCCCTCATTATCTATTTGCACCTCGCTACGGGCATCATCTCCATAGTTATATTTCAGGTGGCCATAGCCCACTTCCGTTGAGTCAAAGTTCAGCCCGTCGTCGCCCGATCCACCCATGTATGTAGAACCTATCAGGCTGGTACCATCAGCGCTTAGCTTACTCACTATTATATCCCAGCCACCGGCGTTAGAAGCCTGGTATGCGCCCGATGTTACCGGGAAGTCGGAAGAATGAGTTCTGCCAGCTATTATAAGATTCCCGCTGGGATCCACGATCAAGCTATGCGGGCGCTCATTATTGCTCCCGCCAAGATAGGTAGCATATATCCGCGACGTGCCGTCGGCGCTGAGTTTCATAAGCCCTATATCTGCGCCGTATTCAATGCCGGAAAATCCCTGGCCACCGGCAAATGTGCTTTGGTACGCGCCCGGCGTTACCGGATAAGCCCCCCCGCCCACAGCAGCAAGCGCGTTTACAAGACCGCCGAGGTAAAAGTTGCCTGCCTCGTCGTAAGTGGCAGTAAAGCCCCAGTTATCAGCAGTAGAGCCCGTAAAAGAACACCAGAATACAATAGGGTCTACGATCAGTTGCCTGGTGTGGTCATAATCATCAGGAAAATCGAAGGTTACCTTATTTTTTTTAAGATGATAGTTGCAGGCTACTTCTACCTTATTGTCGTTGATGTACTGGTAAGCGTAAGGCTTCATTTCCATCACCTTACCTACAGATGTATTGATCACGAGGTCGCCATTCTTCAGGTACATATTGTCTGGCCCGTCGAAATTCATTTTTATTTGCCTGGCATCGGCGCCGGGGTGCACATAAAATTCATACTCCATAGGAGCCACGCCAGACGTGATGTGCATGGTGATGCCATTGTACAAATTGTTATAGTCAATAGCCGTGTAAGGGTGTATGCCTGATTTCCATTTGGAATGATCATTGCCCAAAAAGTAGTTGTAGTAATTCTTCAGTGGATTCTGGCCTGCAATGTCGGCTTGATTAGCGCCT
Organism: Bacteroidota bacterium; assembly: GCA_013285595.1. Classification (GTDB taxonomy): domain Bacteria; phylum Bacteroidota; class Bacteroidia; order Chitinophagales; family Chitinophagaceae; genus Nemorincola. The sequence continues at coordinate 13,660 of JABDHF010000001.1, read as the reverse complement.
TCAAAGGTCACCTTATACACATGAAATTTCATGGTCGGGTTTTTAGCTATCAACCCATGATGGAAGGAATCCATTTTCATTACATTATCTGCATCACAAAGAATGTACCTCATGCCATCGTTCTCCAGGTGCACTTCTCCACCCGGCGTTATGGCCTTATACTTCATCCAGCTGGCCCACTGCCCTTTATTTTCAATAAACTCCGTACGCATTTGCGCATGAGATAAATTGCCCAGAAGCAGCAAAAAACAAAAAAGCAGGATAGGATGAGACCTCATTTATATATGGGCATTATTGCTCATAGTAAATTTAACACTTTTTGGTGTATATCGGCCAGAAATAATAAAAAAAATAGTTGCGAAATAAAAAAATTTTGGGGGAGCAATTGCCATGCCGGGGAGGGAACCCCGGTAAAAGGAGGGAAAATTAACTGGTGGTTATTAGTTCACCATTTTATCTGCGCAGCAGCTGCTGGCAAACGCGTCGGGCTTGGCTTTAAAGGCATAACCCATACCCAGTATGTAGCCCATGGCCTCGCGTAGCGCTTCGTTGCTCTTAAACTGCGGGTTCGTGTTTATGTCGGCATGCACCTCCATATCTACGTCATACTTATTAAAGAGGTCGCACAGCTCATAGGCTATTTCTATACTGTGTGCCACTTCCACCAGCATGCGCTCTTTAATGGTATAGGGCTGCCTTGTTTTCTCATTGCTGATGAACATAAAGCCGCCATGTTTCTCGCGCAGGAATACAATAACAGTAGCAAACTCAGTTTCAGTGGCACGCACCTGCGAGTCTGTGCCTATACAAACCTTGAGCTTGTAACCAGAGCCTGTTTCCCTGATAATGGCTTCTTCTACGGCATTTTTCACCGGCATCCGGAGGGGTTCTCCGCTAAATCGTCGCCAAAGCATGTTAATAAAATTTAGTTATACTAAAGATAACCATAATTATATTACCAAAACATTATGCAAGTATTACTGAAATGTGAAAACGCACAGGTTATTAACATCTGTAATTTGACGGGGAAAATCGGAGTTGGGCGGCTACTCGCTGAGTAATATCTGCCATGCTTTATGCACATCACCTTTACTCAAAAGCTCTTGCGCATACCTGTGCAGCTCCTCTTTTTTAGCGTCTTCATCGTGGGTGTTTTCTCTTAGTATAAGGGCGAGGCGATCGTCGTAAAAAAGCTCGCTGAGCATGGGTATCGTGGTTACGTTGGCCAGCATGCCCAGGTTGTTACCAGTAAGTATATGGCTGTTGCGGATGTGCCGTGGCAGCTTATCTACACCCGCACCCAGCTCCACATTTGGCTTATGCACTTCAAATATAGCGCTGCCCGATGCGCGGCAGTAATAGTCGGCACCCATACGCGCTACCAGGTCTATTTTATTGGGGTCTATTTTGCCTGTTTCGTCCAGCACATTGTCGTCTATGTGCATGCACAACACCTCGCAGATAATGAGGTTGGCCGCACCGCCTTCCTGCCCGGTCTCTATCACCTGAGTCACTTTACATTCCAGCTGAACCGGCGATTCCTTTACCCTCATAGGCTTCACCATGTCCGACTTTATGGGTGTGAAGCCAGCCTTCACAAACTCATCTGTGCCTTTGGGATATTCGCAGCTGGTAAGGTTTGCCTGCTGCACTATGTTGTAGTTAACTACGTTTATTACCACCTCCATTGTTTCATACACGTTTTCCAGCGTATGCTTAATGGTATTATCGCGCACCCTGCGCGCCGGGGAAAAAATAAGTATTGGCGGCTTGCTGCCAAAGACATTGAAGAAGCTGAACGGGGAAAGGTTAGACACTCCATCGTTATCTATAGTGCTGGCGAAGCAGATAGGCCGCGGCGCTATAGAGCCCAGTAGGTAAGCGTGGAGGAGTGCTGTCTTTATTTCGCCTGGAACGATTGTCATTTGGGAAGTTCTTTTATTACTAATTGTAATTCTGCTTCTTTACCTTTGCATCATCTTATCCCGGTTGTCCCTGAAGCAATTCAAGCTATCGGGTTTCGTTTTTATATACAGGAATGGAATCTCTAGTTCTGTATATTAAAATCCATCAGGGAGATAAACTCCTTTACCCGGCTGTCCACATCTGCCGGGGTCAATTCCTTCATCCTGGTAGGGCCAAACTTCTCTACGCAATACGATGCCATAGCTGAACCCATGATCACCGCAGCTTTCATGCTCTCGAACGAGGTATCGTTGATACGGGCAAGGTAGCCTATAAAGCCACCTGCAAAGGTATCGCCTGCGCCTGTTGGGTCAAACACTTCTTCCAACGGTAATGCAGGTGCAGAGAATATTTTGCCTTCGTAAAACAGTAATGCGCCATGCTCCCCTTTCTTTATGATCAGGTATTTAGGGCCCATTGCCTGTATCTTTTTTGCGGCTTTTACTATAGAGTATTCACCGCTCAGCTGGCGGGCTTCGCTATCGTTCACCATCAGCAGGTCTACCATGCCTATAGCTTTCCGCAGGTCGTCCATGGCAATATCCATCCAGAAGTTCATCGTGTCCATGATGATCAGCTTCGGGCGTTTCTTCAGCTGCTCCAGCACGCTTATCTGCACAGCAGGCGCCAGGTTGCCCAGCATCACATAGTCGCAGCCCTGGTAGCTTTCCGGTATCTTAGGGTCGAACTGGGCCAGCACGTTCAGGTCTGTCACCAGCGTATCTCTTGTGTTCATGTCCATATGATAGCGGCCACTCCAGAAAAAGCTTTTGCCATCAGGCACTACCTCTACACCTTCAAATGCTACACCACGGGCTTCCAGTGCAGCTATTTCTTCCTGCGGAAAGTCACCACCTATAATAGACACTTGTTTTATAGGTTGGGTAAAGTTAGAGGCCGCCCAGGCCGCGTAAGTAGCTGAGCCGCCAATGATACGGTCTACTTTGCCAAATGGGGTTTCCAGTGCATCGAAGGCCATAGTGCCTATTATCAATAAAGACATACGTTATTAAAATTTGCAGCAAATGTAAGGCTACATTCCGATAAATCAACCGGCATTACGCCTCTAAGTGCATGGTAGGTTTTTAAAGATGCTTTTATCTAAATTTACAGCATGAAGGCAATGTTGTTTGCTGCAGGCTTAGGCACCCGTTTAAAACCATTTACAAACCATAGCCCTAAGGCGCTGGTGGAGGTAAACAATAAGACGCTGCTGGAGCATAATATCCGCTACCTGCAGCGGTTTGGTATATACGAGGTGGTAGTAAATGTGCACCATTTTGCATCGCAGATAGAAGAAGCTATTTATGAGCACGATGGTTATGGCAGCGAGATCACCATATCAGACGAGCGCGATGAGGTGCTGGAAACAGGTGGCGGCCTGAAAAAAGCAGCTCCGTTCTTTGAGGGAGAAGACGCGTTTGTGGTAATGAACGTAGATATACTCACCAGCCTGGACCTTAGCAAAATGATTGCCCACCATGAAAGCAGCGATGCCATTGCCACGCTTGCGGTGATGAAGCGCGCCTCTTCGCGCCAGTTGTTATTTAATGAGCAAATGCGCCTTTGCGGCTGGATGAACACCAATACGAAAGAAGAGCGCATTTCGCGCCGGGAAGAGCCATTGATACCTTTTGCATTCAGTGGCATCCAAGTCCTATCTCAGGCTGTTTTGAAAGATATTCCTTTCGATGGGAAGTTCTCCCTTATAGATCTATACCTCCATCTTGCAAAAGAGCAGGTATTACAGGGCTACGACCACACCGGCAATATTTTCATAGACGTAGGCAAGCCTGAGAGTATAAGCCAGGCGGAGTATCTTTTCCAGTAAGCTATATAAAGTCTTAAAATGCCCATAGGTGTCCCACACCTTTGAGGTGTGGAACACCTGACAAGTCTCAGACAATTTAATGCAGTATCATCCTGAGTACAGATATAGAGCGCATATTGCCCATGTGCTGTGTGTGGCTTTGCAGAAAAGCAATATACCAGTCTATAAGGCGCAGGCGTATGGCTGCGTTTATCTCTACCGCCTTCAGCCCATCGTAGTCTTGTACCTGCAGCAATAGGCCAAGCATGCGGGCATCTTCATCGCTTACAAACGGGTTTAGCGCTGGTGCTTCTTTGGTAAAGCCGCCCTCATGCAGATTAAGATGGGGCGTTTGCTCACTGTAATCTCCGTGTGGTTCATACCCCAGCAACCGGCTGCACTCAATGATAAAATATAGTGGAAAGTTGGCAACGGCATTCACCTCTTTCTTATCCAGCGTTATAAAGTAGCCGGTAGCAAAATCGAACAGGGTGAGTAATGGCGCATGCTCTGGCAGCAGCCGCAGCAGCAGCTCTACAGAAAACATAACGATGGCGTTCTTCACCACATGCTCTTGCACCGTGCTATAAATATGCGCTGCCTGGAACTCCCTGATGCGCTGCATATTTTTATTAGGATGGTGGTATACCACGAGCTCTAATAACATGCCTGGCTGAAAAAAGCTTGCGCGATTCTGTGAGATCTTTGAGCTGCGCACGCCCTGCACCATGTAAGTTTGTGTGCCGTATTGGGAGGTGAATATGGTAGTTATTAAACTGCTGTCGCCATATTTTACTGACCTGAGTACTATGCCATTTGTTTTTTGCAGCATACTTACTTCATAAACACGATCTTGCCGGTATAGGTCTGGCTGCCATCGGCACTGGTAACGAACACCAGGTATACACCCGACTGTGGCCTGTGGCCGGTATAGTCTACCCCGCTCCACACTGCCTGCCCACCAAGCGCCTTGGTCTTGTACACTAGTTCCCCGTCAATATCTGTAATGCGCACGTCAGCATTGTCTACAAGCCCTTTGATGGCTATAGTACCGGTGTACCCGCTTTTTACGGGATTAGGGAATGTGAGCACATTTTGATTGGAAGTGCCGCCATCAGTTGCCGTGCTTCTAAAGCTTACAAGCCCCAGCGATGTGCCTATGTATACATCACCGGTCACATTATCTACAGCTATTTTCCGGATGTTGTTAGATGGCAGGGGACTATTATCCTGCGTGAAGCGGTATATAATTTTACCAGCATCCGGCGACAATAGCCATACACCCTGGTCGGTGCCTATCCATTTACGGTTTGCACCATCTACCGCTATCGTCCGCACATTATTGCCGGCAAAAAGATAGCCTGCAAACTGGTCGTACTGCACTATAGGAATTTCAGCATCGCATGGGGGAGAGTTGGTAAACGGAGCATTACAGCCACTAGCTATGCCTATGCCATTGTCAGTGCCTATCCATATCTGGTTGTTCTTATCTTTTGCAAGGCAGAAGACGGTATTACTCGGCAGGTTACCCGCTCCCACGCCGGAGTGCATCAGATAGCTGACAGGGTTGCTAAAAGAATAGCCTGTTGATGTTTGTGTGCGGGTTATGCTGCATACCGTAACTCCCTGTACCTTCAGCTCGCTTGCAAACCATATTTGGTCATTATCATCAACTATAACAGGGCCACCAACGTTTAATGGATTTGTGGGGAATTTATACCAGCTGCCATCGCCTGCAGACCGTACATACAATTGGGTGCCTGAAGTCTTTGCGGTCACCCATAAATTATCCTCATGATCTAATGCAAGCCCTACTATTTCTTTAAAATTTGGATAGGTGGGATAGTGATAAGCGGTCTCGAATATAGAATTTTCAAGCTGGTACGTCCCGTCACTATTCAAAATAAACAAACCACTCTCATACGACCCGAAATATAAGGTACCCTTAGTTTCATCTTTAAGAACGGTTACAAAGTCAGTTAAGGTGTCAAACGGTCTGTAAATATACCGGGCATAATTCGTCCACTTCCCGTTATTTAAGTTAGATACCCCATCGGTGTTATTTGCGTTTTGAGCCAGGTCGTCATACCCCCCATGTGCTATCCATAAGTTTTTATTGTTCACATAAAGATCGTAGCTATTCGCATCCATAGGCCCCGGAGGGTTATGCGTAGAGATATTGCCATCCTGTCTTTTCTCCAGTCCGTTATAAGCATCAGCTACCCATATAGTGTTATCCATTAGCTGTATTGCCTGTACCGGGTGGCCCAGTCCATTAACCGTATCTATAATAGTGCCGTTCGCATCCATTATTTTAACGTCTCCATTATAATCAGACGAGCGAAATTCGGTTATCAGCAATGTGTTATTACCCGCATCTATTCGCTGGATAGACGTATCGTGGTGGCTCGCGGGTGTGTCGGGCGTTATAGCGCAGGTATAAAGCAGCTTTATAGTATCATTAACGAAGCTGAAAACGGATTTTGGGGTAGCGAGGAACAATGTATTGTTTACACTGGCTATGCTAAAAAAAGAATCTACACTATCCACTTTTTGCCATATCGCAAAATTCTGCAGCTGGCCGCTGTTTTTATCTGCCCTGTATAACGCATGCTGGGTAGCAGCATAGAAAAAGTTGTTTACCCTGGTAAAACTAATTATTGGTATCAGCTGATTATTTACAATAAACTGGTAGTTCTCGGTTATGTTATGGGTTGTAAGGTCTATCACCAGTATACCGAGCGATGTGCTTAAATACGCAATGCCATTGTCGGTATATGCCTGGTACACGGTTTTATCGCCGGCTATGCTCTTTATCTTCAGATCAGGTATGTTATAAAAGGTGTTGTTCTTAAAGAGATCTATATTGCCATTTGCATAAACAAGCACAAGCGTTTGAGTAGAGGCATCGTAAGCCGCACATTGCATACCTATGTCCGACATGCCTGTCTCCTTCGCAAATGTTTCAATATCACCGCCTCTATTGTTATAGCTAAAAAAAGCCTGGTTACATATAGAGTACACCAGGCCGCCACCGTCTGTGGCAATGGCTACCGCCCGGTTATAAGGCAGCAGCGATTCCCAGTAGCCTATGGGCTTATCTTGTGCATTTGCAATACAGGTGCAAAAAATAAAAGCTGCAAAAAAAGAATATATCCGTTTTGAAAATGCCATTGAAGTAAACTATGATCAAATTTAAAGAATTAACGTATTACCTGCACGGATATTGTGCCGGAAGTAAGTACTTGCCACATCATTCCCTCAGTACGATATCAGCAAAGCCCATGGCCATGCACTACTTTTTATTGATCCTCGGCGGGGTTTTTGCCCGGTTAGCCTGTAGTTTTTGCATTTCTTCAAGCCGCTGCGACCATTTAGATGGTGTTGCAGGTTTATTCTTGTTTTCCTGCAGCTGCGCATGTATCGCCTTCTCGTTAATAAAATATTTCTGGATGATGAACTGCTGCAAAATGCTCAGGATGTTAGAGCAGGTGTAGTAAAAGGTAAGCGCCGCTGCCATTTTATTAAATACACCCATCAGTATTACCGGGAAGATAAAGGGCATATACTTCATCATAGGGTTGTTGGGGTCTTGCGGCGTCATATTGCGGTTATATACCGCCAGGAACAAGCTGGTGGCCGTCATCAGCAATGTGAACAGGCTCACGTGGTCTCCATAAAATGGGATGGTGAAATTGAAATTAAAGATGCTGTCGTAGGTAGAAAGGTCGTTGCACCACAGGAAGTGCTGCTGCCTGAACTCTATGAACGAAGGGAACATGTAATACATAGACAGCAGTATAGGCAGCTGGAACAGCATAGGCAGGCAGCCACCCAGCGGGTTTACACCGGCAGAGCGGTAAAGCTTCATCTGCTCCATGCTGAATTTTTGCTGGTCGTCGCCAATTTTTGCCCTTAGCTCATCAAGCTCGGGCTTCAGCACCCGCATTTTTGCCGATGATAAATAGCTTTTGTAGGTGAAGAACGAAAGGATAAGACGTATAAAAAGGGTCATCAGCACAATGATGATAGCATAGCTTTTGATAAACCCGGCCAGGAAGTAGAATATAGGTATCAGCGCCCATTTGTTGATGTATTTTACAAACGCCATGATACCATAACCCAGCGGCACCATATCTTCAAAGCTTGCATTATAGTGCTGTAATGTATGGTAATCGTTAGGGCCTATATACCATTTAAGAGACCCCGTTTGCTCGTTACTGCCAGCTTTTAGCGGTAGCTGCATAGTGGCGGTATTCTGCGCAATAAGGTTGGTATCGGTAGTGCCGGCCATAAACTTTACATCCATTTTGCTAAAGCCATCTTCAGCCATAAGCACGGTGCTGAAATACTGCTTGCGGAAGCCCAGCCACGATGATACCCCATCGTTATTATGAATGATCTTTTCCTCAGGCTTTGCTGTGAAGTAATCGCCCTCGCCATTCTTATTCTTATAATATACTTGTGCGCCCTGGCGCTCGTTCAGCACATCTTTTTCGGTATGCAGCCCCAGTGTCTGCCAGTTAATAGCCAGGCTCTGTGCAGGCATTCCGGTCAGCACTATGTTACAGCGCATCATATAATCGTTCTTTGGCAGGGTGTAGATCATGTCTACCTTCTTGCCCCCGCCCAGGTCGGCGGTGAAGTCTATGGTTTTATCGCCATTAGGTTCCTGCCTGGTTACCGGAGTAAAGAAGAGGTCAGATGTTGGCCTGCCATTATCTACCGGTAGCACAGCGCTCAGCATATTCCCCGGGCCGTTAAACAGGAATAAAGGTTTTTGTGAATAGGTCTTGTATTCTTTTATCTGGGCCGCTACCGGGTAAGCGCCTTTGGTGGTAAACTGCAGGGCAACCTTGTCGTTCTCGAAAACTATGGTTTGTGCCTGGCCATTATATGCCGGGGGCATTAATTTTCTTAAAGCCTCTGTTGCAGAGTCAACAATGGGTGTGTTTGCGCCAGCTGTTGTCTTTATTGTATCAGCGGTAGTTCTGGGGTGCGATTTTGCAAAAGCTATGGAGTCAGCAACCTTGTGCTCCATAAATACCTTCTGGTCGTGCTGGGTATATAATAAGTATCCTATCAGTAAAACTGCTAAAAGTGCAAACCCTGTAACTTGATTACGATCCATGTAAAAAATGAAAATGAGGCGCAAAGGTAGCGCATTTACTCAATTAGTCAGGGAGGCCCACCGACCCGAAGGCTGCAATTACCGAAACTTAATTATTTAATCACTGTAACGCCAACCGTTACTATAAGCAGTTTTCTTATTTATTATACTTCACATGTATTCCACTGTTATACTATCTGGATGCAAATTTGTAAAGAAAATTGCAAGACGCCATAGGTGCGGGTTTACGTGTGATTTTGGGGGAGCGGGTGGCAGTATTTTCATGTGCTATGAACCTCTCCCCGACCCTCTCCGAAGGAGGTGTTACGTAGTGTATGTAGGGATTACCGACAGAGATCGTTTGTTTCATAACGGATATATGTGTGGGAAATTAAGGGGTTTGAATGGGAGTGGGAAATGTGATGAGAACGTGCCTGGATCTAGCAATATCAACAATACCAATCACAGATCGTGGTTTATTTGTTGCTTCGGACGCCCTTAGCTACACATAGGAGTAATAAGAATTACTATGCCTATGCCCATAACTAATTAATTATTTTTATATTGCTTAGAAAACGGAAATATGCAAATACAAGTGAAAATCGGTGATACATTCTTAAACAAAGATCACTATATAACACAAGCGCAGCAACAACTAGACTTTATTCCTCCATCTTTCAGAGATGCGATGATTAAATATGTAGGACAACAATACGCTGCAAGAATTAGCTGGTCAGGTGATGGGGATATTAAAGGGATAAGGCTTCCTCAAAGCGAATTTGAAAGGTTTGTTGCAGTTAATAAACAAATAACACAAAATAGTATCATTACGATAGGCATTGAACTAAACTTACCTGATTCGGAAACTTTCGAATCTCTGCCAATTCGACCAGGTATGTCAGAAATCGAGTTTGATGAACTTCAGAAAAAAAAGAAATTTATTGGAAAAAAGGGGGAAGAGAGTGTAGTCTATTTTGAGAAAAAAAAACTTACAGACATTGGGCGATATGATTTAGCTAAGAAAGTCATTCGTGTTAGTAAGAGTGATATAGGATTGGGGTATGATATTTTATCCTACGATTCGCATGGCAAAAAGATGTTTATAGAAGTTAAGACAACGACAGGAAGCGCAAATGGTTTTGAATTTACTAGAAATGAAAAAATAGTTTGCAATAAACTTAAAAGCCAATACTACATATATTTCATAAAAAAT
>JABDHF010000001.1:795-3552 GCA_013285595.1 Bacteroidota bacterium | reverse complement strand
ATCGACTTGATTTAGGTATCGAACAAGCGATTAATATAGATGTAATAACTGGTCTAGAATTTGAAAAGAGGATAAGCTTAAAACCGAGTTGTTACTCTGCTCAATTGATCTGAGTGTAGTGGCAGCTACTACACCAAATTCTGTAGCTGTATTTAATACTTGGCACATCATCAACAAAACACCCGAATTCCCCCATCCTATTTTACATTTGCCTGGAATATGCCATTCAACAAAATAACCCCGGATGATATCAGTTTCTTCAAGACGGTACTTGAGGAAAAGTATGTGTTGGTGGATGAAGAAAACCTGGATAGGTGTGCCAGCGACCAGACGGAAGACTTGCGATACCTGCCGGAGATAGTATTGCAGCCGGGCACTACCGGTGAGGTAAGTGCTGTAATGAAGTACTGCAATGATCGGATGATACCTGTGACGCCACGTGGTGCGGGTACTGGGCTGAGCGGTGGTGCGCTACCTGTGCATGGCGGGGTGGCGCTGGATATGAAGCGGTTTGACAAGATACTGCATGTGGATAAGCGCAACTTCCAGGTGACTACTGAGCCGAGTGTGATCACGCAGGTATTGCAGGAGCATTTGAAAACGGACGGCTTGTTTTACCCGGTAGACCCGGCGAGTAAGGGATCGTGCTTTATAGGGGGCAATGTATCTGAGAATTCTGGCGGGCCAAGGGCGGTGAAGTATGGGGTGGTAAAAGACTATGTGCTGAACCTGGAAATAGTATTGCCCAATGGTGAGATAATCTGGACCGGCGCCAATGTGCTGAAAAATGCCACGGGCTATAACCTTACCCAGTTGATCGTGGGCAGTGAGGGGACGCTGGGGGTCATCACTAAGATAGTGCTGCGGCTGATAACTGCGGTGAAGCATGACCTGTTGCTGCTAGTACCTTTTCGGTCGGCGGTGGAGGCTTGTGCAGCGGTGAATGCTATTTTTGTGGCGGGTATTACGCCATCCGCTTTAGAATTTATGGAGCGCGATGCGCTGGAGTGGTCTATGCGCTATGTGCAAAGCACGGGCATAGACCTGCCTGCGGATATTGCCGCGCACCTGCTGATAGAAGTGGATGGCAACTATATGGATGAGCTGTACCGCGATGCGGAAGCTATATCACAGATAGTGCAGGTGTATGATATTGGCGAGATACTGTTTGCCGACAGCCATGAACAGAAACAGATGCTGTGGACACTGCGGCGGAAAGTGGGTGAGGCGGTGAAAAGCAATTCGATATACAAAGAGGAAGATACTGTGGTGCCAAGGGCTGAGTTACCTGAGCTGCTGCAGATCATTAAAACACTGGGGAAGGAATACGGTTTTCATTCGGTGTGCTATGGACATGCCGGCGATGGCAACCTGCATGTGAATATAGTAAAGGGCGACATGAGCGATGCTGACTGGAAAACAAAGCTGCCGGAGGGCATCAGGAAACTGTTTGCCGAGGTAGTGCGGATGGGTGGCACTATATCGGGCGAGCATGGCATAGGACTGGTGCAGAAAGAGTATATGGACATAGCGTTTAATGACGTGCAAATGGGCCTGATGCGGCAGATAAAGCACGTATTTGACCCGAATGGCATATTAAACCCAGGGAAAATTATCAAGTCTTAATGTTTACATAAAATATTGGTAGACAATGCCGGAATAGTATTTTATGGTAACTTCGTGTATATAATTTATTTCCATGAAAAATGTCTTATTGGTGTGCCTGCTTTTTGTGGGTGTTTCTTATGCATCTGCACAGGAGGTTTATACCAGCTCTGGCAAACAGGGTTATCAAAAGAAGGTAAATAAGAAGAAGAAAGGGTATGACCCTGATAAGCTTATAATAGGCGGTGGCTTAAATGCCGGCTTTGGCAATGGCTTTGTAAATGTGGGTATATCTCCTATTCTAGGCTACCGGTTCACTAACCATTTCCAGGCAGGTATAGGGGTGGGCTACCAGTACTACCAGGAGCCGGAATATGTAGACCCGGTAGACCCTTATAAGGTTTCGTATGCCAGGGAAAACATTGTTTACCCAAACATCTGGACACGCTACTTTGTGTATAAGAACTTTTTTGTCGATGGTACACTTGAGTACGATATCATAAACCTTAAACAGCCGGGCTATGATAACATGGGCAACTTTGGCACTATAAAAGAAAACGTTACCAATACATGCCTGCTGCTGGGTGTGGGTATCAAGCAGCCATTGGGTGGCAGGGTATCAGCATATTTTGAGTTGATCTATGATGTTTTACAAGGTCAATACAGTCCTTATCCGCAAGGAGCCCCAGATATCCGTATAGGTTTTGCAACAGGGCTTTAGGCTATCTAAGTTCGTTAACTTACCTTAATTTGCAGGCTTTGCTATACGCAAAGCCTCTTTATTTTAGAATATGAGTCCTGCTATCCTGCTTATTATTGTACTTGTTTATTTTTCGGTACTGCTGTGCATAGCATTTTATACTTCAAGGCATTCTACCAACGAGTCTTTCTTTATCGGTAACCGCAGCAGTAAGTGGTGGCTGGTGGCTTTTGGTATGATAGGCACGTCGCTATCGGGGATGACATTTATTTCTGTACCGGGTACTGTGGGCAAAGCGGGCTTTGATTATTTCCAGGTAGTTATCGGTTACCTGTTCGGGTATTTTGCGGTGGCGTTTATACTGCTGCCGCTTTATTACCGGCTGAAGCTTACTTCTATTTACACTTACCTGGAGGGCAGGCTGGGCGCTACATCTTATAAAACAGGCGCTT
>JABDHF010000001.1:0-785 GCA_013285595.1 Bacteroidota bacterium | reverse complement strand
ATATAGGCATATCGTTTGAAGTAACGGCAGTGGTTATTCTTGTGCTCATCTTGTTATATACCTATCGGGGTGGTGTAAAAACGATCGTGTGGACAGATACGCTGCAAACCACCTTTATGCTGCTGGCGCTTATAGTTTGCGTGGTGTATATTGTTCATTCCCTCCATTTCGATATGGGCACTGCATGGCAGGCCATGAAAGATAAGGGGTATACCCACCTGTTCCAGATGGACCCGCGCAGCCCGAGCTTCTTCCTGAAGCAGATATTGGGTGGCGCATTTATCACCATAGCCATGACGGGGCTTGACCAGGAGATGATGCAGAAAAACATAAGTGTGAGCAATCTTGCCGACTCCCGGAAGAACATGCTTACCATGAGTTTTTTGCAGGCAATTGTTGTTTTTATATTTCTATCGCTGGGTGGCTTGCTGTACCTGTATGGCATGAGCAAGGGCGCGGCTTTCCAACATGTGGCGGTGAATGGTAAAGACCAGCTGCAGTTTGTGCTTAATGGTAAGAACATTATTGGGGATGACCTGTTCCCTATTCTTGCGTTTAATTATATGCCGCCTTTTATAGGCATCATCTTTATTATCGGGCTTATCTCCGCACTCTTCCCGAGCGCTGATGGTGCGCTGACTGCGCTTACGTCGTCGTTTTGCATAGATATACTGGGCATCAGGCGCAAACCTGGCATGACGGAGCAGCAGCAAAAGCGCATCCGCCTTATTGTGCATAACAGCTTTGCACTTATCTTTTTGGTGTGCATCTTTATTTTCAGGTAT